>JBGSVU010000157.1:0-3325 GCA_041752775.1 Pirellulaceae bacterium
CTGCTCCCGGTCAGTCCGCAGCCGAAGAAACTGGCGATCCAGGCCAGGCTGAAAAAACGGATGTCGATTCCCCGACCCCGCCACGAATTGCGAAAGGCCTTGCCAACGAAGGGTGCAGGATTTCGCCGGGTGCCATTCGTACTTGACACCTTCTCCAGTTCCAGGCCCCCAACGATGTCAGGATTCAGGATTGCTGATTGTCAGACTCGGGGGTGGAGCCGAATGATTGCATGTTTTCCAAAGCCATCACTGCGGATACCTCGACGCAGAGTTTTTCAAAATACTTGCCGCGTGCCGTTTCGTTTTCGCGGAAACAGCCGAGCGTTTCGTATTGCTCACCGGCCAGTGACAGTACGGTGATCATTCGCTGCACCGGGTCGACGATCCAGTATTCTGCAATCCCGGCCTTTGCATAATCAACTCGTTTGTGTTCGTAGTCCCGCTCACGGGTATCGACTCCATCGCTGACAACTTCGACGACGAAATCCAGCTTTTCGGGATAGCGATGTCCTTTGCGGGGCAGGTTTTGCGGTACGACGTACAGGACATCTGGCTCGCGAATGGTCCCCGGAAAAAGTCGCGTCGGAAGCGGAGCGAACAGGACGACTCCTCCTTGACTGTTCTGCTTGAGGTACGCCTTGATCACATCCACGAAAAAATCGACTATCAGCTGGTGAAACCAGGTTGGCATTGGCAACACCTCCAGTCGTCCATTCACCAATTCGGCCATTCTGTTGGTGTGAAGTTCAAAAAAATCGGCCTCGTTCCATTCTCCCTGGCGAGGCATCAACTGAGTGACCTCCCAGGTCGGCTGCCCAGCCGATGAAGGAATCTCGCGATTGGAATCTGTTGACATGGGATGATGTACCAGAACCTGAGCTTGCGAAAGCAGTGCCAGTGCATTCTAGCCGCTCGATTCGGGACGATCAAATTGCCCTTTCCATTCAGTGGATACCATTCAGATGAATGATGGGCCTCGCCCCTGCTTTTGGGAGTATAAGAAAAGAGCCGGTCGCTTACTTGCCGAGCTTGTCCAGAAATTCCAGACGGTAAATCTCCAGCGGCGGGATGTAATAGGTTGACATCAGGTCTTTTTTGTTGGCCAGCTGCAACGCTTTGCCCGTGATCCGGTCGGGACCATCGATGATGTCCTGCAGTTTCCGCGTGTTCTTTTTCTGTTGCCGGTCGATTTGCTGCAACTCATTCCGCTGCTGGGCAATCTCACCACCGTACAGGTTCTGGACCTGGTCCCGCTGCACACCCAACACATTCAGTTGCGACTGCAACCCGACCAGCCGGTTGCGCACATTGGCCAGCTGGATCTCAGTCTGCTGTGCCAGCGCATAGAGCTGGCTCAGCCGGTACTGATATCCAAAGCGGAACTCCGGATTGCGCCGGTCAAAGCTCGCCTGTTGAGTCAGCAAAATGTCGGCGCGAATGTTGTTCAGCGTCCACGCCAGCTGATTGGCCTGGGCGTCAAGTGCCGTGGCTTCGGCCAGCAATGGGCCAGCCTGCTGGTCCAGGCTGGAAATTCTCGACGTCGCCTCGACCGTCAGGCGGCTGACTTCCGGCTGGATGGTCTCGCGCCGCTGGTCGAGCGACTCATTGGTTTTTTCAATCACTTCCGCTTCCACGGCACCTTTGGCCGCTGCATTCTGGAGAAAACTCGCCGCAGCCGCGGCTTCGTCCCGGGTGATCTGGTCGTATTTTTGCAGGACCGCGTCGCGCTCCCGGTTGAACACCTCCAGCTGCTGGGCCGTCGCACCGTCCGCCAGTGTGGTGATCGTGAGTTGCAACAGGTCGGCGTTGGGGGCCGATGAAACCGGACCCTGCAGAAAACCAGTCAGCCGGCCTGCATGCTGGTACATCTCCAGTGCGGCGTCGTCATCGGCCGCGGCGGCAGCAGTCATTGCCTGTTTCATTTCCCGCATCGATACCAGGCTGGCGTCATGCTGGCCGTTGACAATCTGCGCCCACGTCAACAATTGCCATGCCGACAGGTTTGTGGGCTGCGCCCGCACCACCTGTTTCAGCAGCGGCACGGCATCGCGGTAACGGTAGTGCTGCATCCGGTTCAGCGCGTAGGCATACGTCAGCTGCAGGTTGCCCGGGTCGGCCCGCAACGCAGCCTGCCCCAGTTCACGGGCCCTTTCCTGTTCGGCTCCCGTCTGACGTTGCCACTGTTCATTCAACAACAGGGAAATGACGGAAACATCCTGGGACGTTGCTGGAGAAGGGATTTCCTGGAGAGGCGCCGCTGCACCGGTGGCCGCAACATTCGCCACGCCAGCGAATACCCAACCTGCTGCGAGTCCCACTACCAGCTTTTTTGCGTTCGTGAATATCACGTTCCTGCTCCGCGTGAAACCAATGCCCCTGCGAACATCCTCCGCAATTTCTGCTAGCTGCTGCGGCCGTTCAACATTGAATTCTAGGAGACGGGAAGGCCGTGGGCAAACCGGACGGAAAAACTGACAGGGCCTGCAAATCTGCCGGAAAAAAACACAAAGCCCGTTGTTCTGCTGAAATCCTGTCCAACATCCCCTGATTTTGGGCTGATTTTGCCTGAACCACAGTACGGGCTGATCGGACAAGGCGGGCGCGGAAATGGCCTTTCAAGGCCGGTTCCGCAGAATTGGGCATCGGCACATCATCAGCAGACTTCGCCGCCGGCGAACGTCGTGCTGATATCAGTATCCAGCGGAAATTTTTGGATCAGCATTGACGTGATACGCCGCTTCGGGACAGATTGTTGATGCATCCTTCCGCGCACATCAAAGGAATTGATCGCCGGAAGCGTCTGAAACTGTTCAGACAGGGTGCTGGTTCGGACTGATTCCCACAGGGAGGTTGGATATGGTCAAGATTCTTTTTGGGCTGCTCGCCGTCACCGCGGTGGTCCTGCCGGCAGGTTTAAGTCAATTCGACTATGCGTCCAGCGACATTCCGGACGGGAATGAACTCACTGCGCTCGCGCCCGCGAGTGCGGAGGATGCGCATGACATCGCAACCGGAGCGACTGCCGACCCGATAACCGTTTCGGACGCAGCTGACGTTGCGCCATTCAGCGAGTCCATCGCTCCACCCGTCCGGTCGTTCGCAAATGCAGATTCGTCCACCCAGTCGCCCAACGCTGCGGGCAATGTGGGTGCTCCGGGAGATGCTGCCTGGGCGAGCGTTCCCGCATTCGAAATTTTGCGGACCGGGTCGGTCACTGATTCCGGCGAAAACCAGACCGCTTCGTCCCCTGAAAAAACCTGGACCCTCCAGGCAAACCCGGAAATCTCCGGTCCGCATCAGGAACAACAACGGCCCGAACAACAGC
>JBGSVU010000158.1:0-4252 GCA_041752775.1 Pirellulaceae bacterium
GACTGTCCAGGCCGTCCATTTCCCCGTCGGTGTCCAGAAGCATGGCCCAGGGTATCTGGTCGCCGCGAATGGTCAGCGACAGGCTCCAGCTGTTTTCCGATTCCCGGACTTCCAGGCCCTCTTCGACAAACTGCAATTCCGGCGGCAACTCTTCCAGCAGCGTCAACAGGCCCAGATGAACGGATTCAAGAACACCGCGAAACAGCGCGGGGGTTTTGACCACGCAGCCCGCCACAATGACCGGCGTCTGCAAGTCTCGCAGTTCGTCCCGGGCAATTTCCATCCCGCGAACGGCCAGATCTTCTTCGTCAATGTCTCCGGCGTCGCTGGCAGCGAGGATGCCCGAGTAAACCCGGTTGACAGCTTCCGGAAACTCAACAGCATGTTCATCGACAAAGAAAAAAACCTCCCGACCCAGGGCATCTTCCATGACAGGCCAGATCAGCGTGGCTTCGGTTGATCCCCAGGTCTGCTGCCAGAATTCGAGCCACTCGGCAAAGGGATTGTCGCCGAACTGGTCAAAACCCGTGCTGCGCCCCTTGCGCCACGCCCGTCGCATTTTTTGCCCCACCGGAGAACTTCGCAACCGTTCCATCGCGTTGCTGTTCCAGAACAAATCCGAAAGCTGTTCGTGACTGGAAGTCGCCAGGTAAAAAGCGGTGTTGGCTGGTGCCAGATCCAGTCCGGAATCGAGTCGGGTTTCCTCCGTCTGCCCTAACGTTTTCCGGACATCAGCACTGCCGACCAGCAGGACCACCAACATGCTGGCCAACAAAACAACGGGACTGGAACCTCGCATATCAGATGCTCTCCCAAACAGGTGAAGTAAAACGGGAATTCGGTCAGGCGAACCGGGCCGTGTCATTGTCCGCAGGGCAGTCAGTCCGGAATTCAACGCCCCATGCCGTTCGCCTGCTGGAGGAATACAGTTCCCGTCCGAAACCGTCCGGCCGACTGGAAGAAAAATACTAACGCCGGGCCGTCAAAGTTTCCACGCCAGTCCATCCCGCGGCGAAACAACCGGATGAATCCACCTGATCACACTGCGAAATGGCTGCACAGGGAAAAATTGTAACGGCTGGCGGTGGGACCAATCCGCCAGCCAGGCTAAATTGGAGGGTTTGTTGCACGGATCGAACGTGGTGTGGCCGACGCCGGAATGAACTCCGGCCAGATTTTCAGGACAGGCAGCCTTGGCTAAAGCGTACATACTATGCCGTTTTGCAGGAAACAGCGGGATCTATCGCTCCTGGCTGGACCAGTTGCCCATGCCGTACGAGATCGTGACGCAATTTCCACTGACCTGGAGCGTGCCCGACGATGCTGCGATCGTGATCACGCACATGCACTACCGCTGGGAAGATGTGGGCGCACTGCGTCGCATCATGTCAGAGGGCAAAGTCCCCGTGCTGATTCTGGCCGACGGAATTCTGGAGTATCGCAATATCTTCGAGCATCCGGAGCAGGGCGACGGAAGTCTGTTCCAGCCGATTGTCGGTCACAAAATGGCGGTACTGGGGCGGGGTCAGGCGCGGGTACTGGAATCGTGGGGCAACATTGGAAAATGTGAAGTCGTCGGATCACCCCGGATTGACGCGCTGCTGGAAAACCCGGCGCCTCCGGTGCAGCAGGCGGGTCCTTTTCGCCTGTTGATCGCCACCGCCAACACGCCGGCATTTGACGCCCGCCAGCGCGAAGCCGTTGTCGAATCGTTGCGGCTGATCCAGCAGCGTTTTGAGCACAACAAAACAATCGACGACCGGCCAGTCGAAATCAACTGGCGTCTGTCCAAGGGCCTGGAACAGGATCTCGGATTGCCTGAACCACCGCCCAAGCATCTGCGGTCACCGATTTCCGGCGAGATCGATGCCAGCGACGCCGTGATCGTGACGCCGTCGACCATGTTTCTGGAAAGTCTGCTAAAACTGCGTCCGACTGCGCTACTGGATTTTCACAACAAACCCCACTACGTCCCGTCGGCGTGGATGATCAATGCGCCGAAACACCTGAACCAGATTCTGTACGAACTGGCCCGGCCACCGGCGGCGAAAATGCTGTTCCAGCAAACTGTATTGCATGACCAGCTGGAATGCCTGACTCCCGCGGTGCCCAGGCTGTTGCAGCTGATCGCAGAAATGGTTCGCATCGGCGGGCAGCAGCGCAGCCAAAACCGGCCCCTCGAATTCCCGCCCCGTATCCTGGTGGATCCGCAACGGGGATTCGCCCATGTGGAACCCGATTTTGACATGGCCAGGCTGTACCCCAAGAATCACTTTTTTCGCAGCCAGGATGTCGCCTGGCTGACCCAGGAACTGAACCTCGCGGTCAGCCGGTTGCAGGGAATGCCGGAAGAGAACAGCCGCGTGATGGTGCGGATGGACGAATTCCGTACGCACTGCGACTGGTTGCGAAACCGGAACGAAGAACTGATTGCGACCAACAAGGATTTGCGGGAACGAATCGGGAAACTTCGCGCCCACCTGTCCCGGCTTGCCGGTGATCTCGATTCTGACGACGATCCGAAAAAAACCGGCGAGGACGGGTAGTCACGCGACAATCCGGTCCGAACCTTCGCCAAGTCAGTAGCCAAAACCCGGTTTGACGCGTATGGTCCAATGCCCCACCAGACGATTTCGCCAGCCCTGCCCGGCCGGGGCAGTCCGGCCACAAACCACCAGCCAGTCCGCAAGCGGGCTGGCGTGCGGTTTCCGTCCATCATTTTCCCGTGTCATGCGCGCGTACGATCCCCAACAACCCGTCATTTTCACGCATGTTCCCAAGTGCGCCGGGACCAGTTTCGTGCGGGTGTTGCGTCGCTGGTTTGGCCCGACCTATCACAAACTGAATCAGGACGAACGGCGGGACATCCTCCTGCCCCGCGTGGAAACCCGCGATGAAAACGGCCAGTGGCGACACAACGTCAAATGCATTCACGGGCATTTTAACCATGGCCGCGGATACGGCCTGCCCTATTACTACCCCGAAGTCACCCAGTATTTCACGATGCTGCGCGATCCGTTCGACCTGGTCGTATCGATGTATTTTTTTGTCAAGGGTCGCAGTTCCGAGGGCCGTTTCTGGTTTCGCGGCGAGCAGGTTGATTTTTCCAGACTTTATCCAACGGTTGAATCGTATTTGCGGGTTTATCCGGACTGGCTGTTTCATCATTTCCCCCAGGACATCACACTGGACAACTACCGCGAAAAACTCCGGGCCAGGTTTGTCTATATCGGAATTGTCGAAGATCTGGATCGTTCGGTTTCGGTCCTGTCAAAAATACTGGGCAAACCCGAAGTCGACGTGCCCCTGCTGAACGCCTCCGATTACGATGAAACTGTACCGGAACACCTCCGCCAGCGGTTCTACCACGACTATCCACTGCTCAGGGCGATTTACGATTTCGCCACCGGGAATTACCTGAACCCGGGCAACCTGCCGCCGGAAACGGCGGGCGGACCATCGCCTTCGGGGTAGAAAAAACCGTACCTGCCCCACCCTGAAGTTTACCTTTTTTCCCGTCAACCAGTCGAATACCTGCAGCACCAGTGAAATTCGGATTTTATTCCTGCATGATCGGAGTCCCCTGGGGCGGCAGCGAAGAGCTGTGGTGGCGAACCGCGCGCCGGTTGCAGAACCAGGGACATCAGGTCAGCGTGAATTTCAAATGGTGGCCGGATGCTGCCTGGCACCTGAAACAGATCGAGGAACATGGCGGCGAACTGTTCTTTCGCGACCAGCCGGCGACTTTCTGGCAACTGCAGCGAAAGAAACTGACCACCTGGAAAAAACGGTCGCGGAACAGTTTCGAAAATGGCTGGACCGCACAGACCAGTCCCGACGCAGTGCTGGTCACGCTGGGTTACCACCCCGACCGTGTTCAGATCGCCGACGAGTGTATCGCCCGCAACATCCCCTACGCCATCAACGTGCAGAGCGCCAGCAATTTCTTTTTTGTGCACAGCGACTGCATCGACGATTACCGGCGCTGGTACCGCAACGCAACCCGGGTATGGTTCGTTTCGCCGGAAAACCAACACAAGGTCGAAACCAACCTCGCGATTGAGCTGACCAATGCCGAAATCGTGGACAATCCTTTCAATGTGGAGCGCGAAATTTCTCCCGCATGGCCGGAAACCGAAGACGTCTTCCGGCTGGCCTGTGTGGGGAGGCTGCATTTCCAGTCCAAGGGGCAGGACCTGATCGTCGATGTGTTGCGCCAGCCCAAATGGCGTGAACGAAATATCGAAATCCT
>JBGSVU010000159.1:0-7244 GCA_041752775.1 Pirellulaceae bacterium
TGTCGTGGCCAGTCTCGCAATAGCAGTCGCGACCCCAATCCCGGAATGACTCGACCTGTTTGCGCACGAGCGGTGACTTGACAAACACCGCACCGCCTTCGCCCGTGACGATGACAGAACTGCAGCGGAAACAAATCGCTCAGGCCGAAGAAATACTGTTTGACGGGCCGGAGAAAGAAGGTTTTGTGAAAGACCTGTTCTTCGGATTTTTTCGGGAAGCATCCATTATTCCGTTTCCCGAATTGCCCGACGACGCAAAACGTCGCGGCGATGAGATGGTCGCCAAGGTCAAGCGTTTTTGTCGCGAAGCCATTGATCCCGTAGAAATCGATCGTGAAGCGCGGATTCCTGATTCCGTCGTCAAAGGCCTGGGGAGTCTCGGTGTATTGGGAATGACGATCCGCCCTGAATATGGCGGACAGGGAATGTCACAAACCAATTACTGCCGGGTGATGGAAATCATCGGCGGGCATTGTGCCTCGACGGCGGTGTTCGTCAACGCACACCATTCGATCGGGCTGCGGGCGCTGGAAATGTTCGGCAACGACGAACAGCGTGAAAAATGGATGCGTCCCCTGACGACGGGTGAAAAAATCGCGGCCTTTGCCCTGACAGAGCCCCAGGCCGGATCGGACGCCGCCAACGTGCGGACCCGCGCCGAACCAGCGCCCGACGGCAACGGCTGGATCATCAACGGTGAGAAACGCTGGATTACCAACGGCGGCATCGCCGACGTGCTGACGTTGATGGCGAGAACGCCCGACCCCTCGGATCCGGACGGCAAAATCAGCGCCTTCCTGGTCACGCCCGACATGCCAGGTTTTGAAGTAGTCGAGCAGCGGATGGAAAAAACAGGCATCCGCGGCACGGCGACCGGACGCCTGAAATTCACCAACATGCGGGTCCCGAAGGAAAACCTGTTCGGCCAGCTGGGCAAGGGCCTGAAAATGGCTCTCACCGTGCTCGATTTCGGCCGCACCACGTTTGGCGCCAGCTGTACCGGTGCCGCCAAATTCTGTCTGGAACGGATGGTGCACCGGGCCAACACCCGCCGCCAGTTCGGCCATACATTGGGCCATTTCCAGCTGGTCAAACAGAAGATCGCCGAAGCCGCTGCAGACACCTACGCCATGGAAAGTGCGACGTATCACACCGCTGCGCTGATCGACAGCGGAGCCGATGACTACATGGTCGAAACGGCGATGATCAAGGTGTTTGCCAGTGACCAGCTGTGGCGGATCACCAATGACGTGCTGCAGGTATGGGGCGGAGCCGGATTCTTTACCGACCAGCCCTTCGAGCGCCTGATGCGCGACGCACGGCTGAACCAGATCGGCGAAGGCGCCAATGATGTTCTGCGCTGCTTTATCGCGGCAGTCGGCTTCCGCCATGTCGGCAAGGAGCTGGAGGGAATGCTGAAAAAACCCTGGCAGGCCTACAAACTGCTGAAAGGCAAAGCCAACGTTCCGGTCAAACACGAGCATCTCCGGTTTCACGCCCGCTCAATCGCGAAACAAATCGGCAAATTTGCCTGGTCAGTCGAAATGGCGCTAATCAAACATCGCGACGCCATTATCGACCAGCAATACATCCAGGCCCGCCTGGGAGACATCGCAACCGAGCTGTTCATGGCCAGTTGCGTTTACTCGCGGCTGACCGGCGTGCTGTTGAACGGAACCATTCCCGATCCGATCAAAAAGCACGAGGTCAATACCGGGATGCTCTATTTGCGACTGGCGGCCCAGCGCAACGACGCGCGTTTCGATGCTCTGAAAGTCAACCTGGATGAAGATGTCGTGACCGTGGCCGACGCCTGGCTGAAAACCCGTTTCAACGACTGGGTGATTGTCCCCGAAGACGACGGACGCTCGCCAGAAGACCCGGCGTAGCGAGCACAGATGAGCAATTGTCATCAGTTGCCCAGATTTGCAGCAAATCGCGTGTCTGCGAGTGAACTGGCCGCATGCGCAATTAGGACAGTTGTTCTACACTCGCGCCAAAAAATGAACAAAGCCGCGCATTGCCTGAATCCCGGTGATATTCGGGCAGCAACCGTAGGCGAAGCTGCGCCTGTACGATCAACAGATTCACCAGTTCGCTGTGACTCTCTCAATCGGTCCAGTCCGGTCCGGTCCAAAAAAAAACCGCAGATGCCTCGCATCCGCGGATTTTTTTTTGTGTTACTGTGATTCAACCGGTGCGTGATTCAACCGGTGTGTGTTTCAAGCGTTGATTAACGTCGACGACGGTTCAGGACCAGTCCTGCCACTCCGATTCCAAGGAGAGTGAGCGATGAGGGTTCCGGAATCTGGCTGACGCCATTGATGACGAAATCATCAACGCGGAATGTTCCGCCCGATGCAATTGTGCCATTATTTTCTGAACGTGTACCACTGACCGCAATCCGAAAACCGACCGAAGACTGATTGCTCAAAGCTGTAACAGATGACAGATCGAAAGTCAGAACATTGGCGGGATTGAATGTCCCTCCGTTGAAATCCGGCGTAGGACCAGCATACACAGAACCAAAATTGGTGTAGTTGACTCCATCTGTGCTGTACTGGAACTGGAAGTCCCCTGGGCCCGTATTGCTGGCAGCCTGGGCAAAAGAAATCGTGATGTCTTCAAAGCCAACAGTCGACGACAGGAACTGGTAGTACTCTGTATCGTCCCATCCGTTGGAACTGAACGACTCTGGCGTACCGTTTCCTGCAGGGTTGGAAAATGTTCCGCCGCTGTTTGAAGTGGCAAAGCTGGAAGCGGAAAAGAAGCCGCTTTCAGCCACATGGGGTCCACCCGTGGTTGGAAGACTGGTTTCGAATGTCCAGTTGGCCAATTCGTCAGCAAGGCCAGAAACAGGGGAAACAAATGCAGCGAGAGCGATCGCGGCAACAAAAAATCTGGTGGCAATTTTCATGATGAGGTCCTTAAAACTGTAGGCAGGAAACCGGGATGGAAACCTTCGGGGCGATATTGATTTCGTTTCCTTGACCTTCAAATGTTACCTTGAGACAAATTCCTGTCCAAGGGTCAAGTCACAGAATACGATGGAATTAACAGGCTTTTAACAATCATGGCGAAAACCCCGGTTTTTCCGGGCGGCCAGCACGAATCCCGGCCAGAATCGGAAGAAAATCAGGAATCATCGGGCCCGGTTTTCTCAAAGGCACACTCATGCTGTCGCCATTTGCAGGCTGCGCTATTTTGTCACCTTATTTTGTCACCTTTGGGGCGATCGTGCACATGATCCGTTTGGACTGCTGCGACGGCGGGCTCTCGATTTTGCCATGCTCAGTCAACAGCGCTATGATCTGCTGCATCACTTTCTGGCCCTCTTCAATATGAGCCAGTTCGCGACCGCGGAACATGACCGTCACCTGCACTTTGTCCTTGTGCTGCAGGAACGTAATCGCCTGCTTGACCTTGAACTCGATGTCATGTTCGCCAGTCTTGGGCCGCACCCGTATCTCTTTCAGCTTCGTCGTGTGCGACTTGTTCTTGTGCGACTTCTTGTTCTTCTCGTACTTGAATTTGCCGTAATCCATGATCCGGCAAACGGGCGGCTTGGAATCCGATGCGACTTCGACCAGATCCAGCCCAAGGTCCCGGGCCCGGTTCAGTGCATCACGCGTGGGAATGATCCCCAACTGCTCGCCGTTCTCGTCAATCACCCGGATCGGCGAAATCCGAATCAGGTCGTTGATGCGGGTCTGGTTTTTGGTATTGGTGCGGTCACGGTTCTGATCGCGTTGGTTAAGTGCCAAATCCTCTTCCTGTGATAAAAATTCCGGGCGTTCCGTTCACTGTTCGCGGCGAATCGCAACCAGGTACCTTGCCAGCCCAAAAACAAAAATTCCCGATCAGGCCTGAACGGTCGGGAAAAACACGCGGGCATCCCGCCCGACCTTCCGCTTCTTCAGAGATGCGGATTCTGCCGGCAGCATGCCACTACGATATTGCCGTAACTATAGACCAAGCGACGGCCCAGGCAAACAGGACCCCGCGGTCCTAATACTCCATGTGGGCCCGGCTGCTGTCCAGTCCGCCCTGATTCCGGAAGGTTTTCCGAACCGTTTTGTCCGCCACCTCCGCGGTCAGTCGTCGTACCAGTTCATCGACCGGCATCGCACCCAAATCCGGATTCTCGCTGGCCCGGTCGCGTACCGAGACCGTCCCGGCCTCTGCGTCACGCGGCCCAACCACCAGCATGTAGGGGATCAATTCCAGCTGGGCGTCGCGGATTTTGGCTCCCAGTTTCTCGGCCCGGTAGTCTCCCACGACCCGCAAACCCGCTTCGACCAGTTTCCGCTCGACCGCCCGCCCATATTCTTCTGATTTGTCGCTGACGGTCAGGATTCTCGCCTGCTCCGGCGCCAGCCACAGTGGAAATGCCCCGGCAAAATGCTCAATCAACACGCCGATGAACCGCTCCATCGATCCAAACGGAGCCCGATGAATCATGATCGGACGATGTGGCCGGTTGTCCGCTCCGATGTACTCCAGCCCAAACCGCTCCGGCAGATTGTAATCCACCTGCACCGTCCCCAACTGCCAGCTGCGACCGATGCAGTCGCGGACAATGAAGTCGATTTTTGGCCCATAAAACGCCGCTTCGCCCGCTTCCTCACTGTATTCCACACCCAAACCGGACGCGGCCTGGCGGCAGGCTTCTTCGGCCAAATCCCAGTTCTCGGGCTTGCCGACATACTTGTCGCTCTCCGGATCGCGCAATCCAACGCGCACCCGATAGTCCTCCATCCCCATCGCGCCAAACACAATCTTCACCAACTGCAGACACCCGGCCAACTCTCCCGCCAGCTGGTCCTGGGTCACGAACAGGTGGGCGTCGTCCTGGGTAAATCCGCGAACGCGGGTCAACCCGCCGATTTCCCCCGACTGTTCCCAGCGATAGACCGTCCCAAACTCCGCCAGCCGAACCGGCAAATCGCGATAACTCCGCTGCTGCGACGCATAAATCCGGATGTGATGCGGGCAATTCATCGGTTTCAGCAAATAACCGTCGATCTCGCCGGCCTTCATCTGGTTCGACAACTCGCCGCAGCTGCAACCTTCGGCTGCCAGTTTCTCGAGATACTCGCGCTGCACCAGCGGCGGATACTGGCTTTCCTGGTAATACGGAAAATGGCCACTCGTTTTGTACAGTTCCAGCTTCCCGATGTGCGGAGTAAAAACCTGATCGTAACCCTGCCGGCGCAGATGGCTGGAAATGAAATCCTGCAACTGTTGCCGGACGAACGCCCCCTTTGGCGCCCACAACACCAGGCCCTGGCCGACCATGTCGTCGATGTGAAACAGATTCAGCCGTTTGCCCAGCACGCGGTGGTCGCGTTTGCGGGCCTCTTCGATACGTTCCAGATGTTCGTCCAGTTCCTGCTGCGTAAAAAAAGCCGTCGCGTACAGCCGCTGCAGCTGCGGGTTCCGTTCGTCACCTTTCCAGTAGGCCCCGGCGATCGACAACAGCTTGAACGCCCCGATCCGCCCCGCCGAAGGGATGTGCGGACCGCGGCACAAATCGACGAATTCGCCCTGCTGATAAAACGAAACCGTACTGTGATCGGCCAGGCCGGTCTGAATATGCTCCACCTTGAAATGCTGCTTCAGGTCCTCGCAGACCTTTACGGCGTCTTCCCGCGAACGCTCGACCCGCTCGAAGGGCTCGTCCAGTTTGACGATTCTGGCCATCTCTTTTTCGATCGCCTCGAAGTCGCTTTCGGCCAGGGGCTCGGGGGACGACACGTCGTAGTAAAAACCTCCGTCGATCGTCGGACCAAAGGCCAGTTGCACGCCCGGTTTGATTCGCATCACGGCCCGGGCCATCACATGGGCGCAGCTGTGCCGCATCGTGGCCAGTGCAACCGGATCCTTTTGGGTAACGATCTTCAGCGAAACTTCCTGGCTGCCGTCGGGAATCGCGTAATCCATTGGCACGGGTTGTGAGTCGATTTCGCCCCACAGCGCGTCCTTGGCCAGCCGCGAGCCGATACTTTTGGCCACGTCCAGCAGCGTGACCTGCCCATCAAAGGATTTGACCGAACCGTCTGGCAAGCGAACCGAAACCATCGTGGATTGTCTGACTGAATGAATTGAATTGGCAGTGAAACCGGTGCCAGCCGTCCCGAGGTCCCGTTGGGGGCAAATCCGTTGGGGCGGGGAGAGCCGGAAAAGTTGGCAAAACGTGCAGTATAGAGGGGAGCTGACCGCAGGAAAACGTCGGTTCGCGCTGTTTCGGTGCTGGGCCCGGCCAAACCCCCAGAAAACATCTGGGCAACTCTCCGGCGATACGCTACCATAGGGGTGAAATTCCAACCGGACGGTTAGCTCAGTTGGTTAGAGCGCCACGTTGACATCGTGGAGGTCGTTGGTTCGAGTCCAATACCGTCCATTTTCCGGAAAACCTGAGAATTCCCACACGGAATTCACCTGCCGACGTTCGCCTGCGAATATTCTGAAGTGCAGCATGAAACGATCCATGAGGTAGCAAGGCTGGATTATTTTTTGGGGTGTTCCAGTCGGATTTCAGGTCTCATTCTTTCCCCCACCGGCCCTCCAGACAAACTACTGCAACGTCCAGGTCAGGACCCAGGGTTTTCAGTTTCAGCCCTTACGCGCCAGCGTCTGGATTTTCTGTATGAAACAGGTGCAGCCTGCTCTGGCTGATCCTGAATTCTGGCTTGGACAAAACGCTACTTCTTCTTCTTTGGAGTTTCGGCCCGCTGCACTTTGCGGGTAACCTTTGGCTGCTTCTTTGCCACCTTCGAAGTCTTCTTTGCCACCGTTGCCTGCTTCTTTGCCACTTTCTTCTGCTTCTTTGCGGCCGAAGGCAAGACCTCTTGCTCTCCCGCTTTTTTCTTTGCCGTTTTTGCCAACGACTTCGACTTTTTCCGAACGCCTTCGCCGGGTTTCGGCACCGTCACCTGCAGCGAAGCATAAATGTAGAAATCGACATAGGACGCTTCATTGCCGAAATAGCCCCATTCGCAATACTCGCACGAATGCAGGCGTCCTGCCGCAGGCAATTCCGGGTCACTCCCGCCACCCGAATATTCCGGATGAACACCAACGCCTGATGATGGCGGAGGGTCAATCCAGAGGACTGGGCCTGCGGCCTTGGCTGGTTTCTCGCCAGTGATGGGCATTGCGGATTCAAGGTCCGAGAAAGCCATCCGCTGTTTCATCCTCGATCGTTCCTTTGGCGTCGGAAAACGGTCCAGCTCCCACGACTC
>JBGSVU010000160.1:0-1973 GCA_041752775.1 Pirellulaceae bacterium
TCCGCGTCGGAGGGTTTGGGCGATACCGTACTCGCCCTGTTTTTTCTGGTCGATTTGCCGGAAGTTGCTGACATGCTGCCACGAACTTTGGGTAAAGAAACTGCCGCACGGCAGGAAAACCGCAATTGTAGCAAATTTCAGAACCTCATCCAGGCGGCCAAACTCCGGAGAACGCCCACATTGTCAACATTGTCAGGGAGACGCACCCGAAAGTCCGCGACAATATCCGGTACTCCCGACACCAAAGGGAATTCCAACGCACCAAAATGCAACAGAAAACAATCAGGGAAGCTGCGTATCTAAAATCGATAAACACACGCCGGGATGGCTGGATGGTGAGGTGCTTCAGTCGGAACGCTTTTTCCCCACGACCGTTGTTGGATCCGGCAACTGAAAACCGGAACAACAGCCGCTGTCGGAAGAGCACGGGAGAGCACCATAGGGTGTCCTCCCGTTTTTTTTTGGCGTTACCGACCTGGACCGCGATTGTCATCACTGTTCTGGGTCGTCGTTGCCCTGCGGCGCCCGTAGGTATTGGTTTCATCGGGCAGAAACAGGTGATTGCGGAATTGCTGGCGGTCGTCGAATTCGTTGTGAATCGAGATATTGCCTGCTGCGTCCATCACCAGAATTTCTCCCGGCCATGCGTAGGGGCGGAAATCCTTCTGGCCTTCGTAATCCACCGGAACCGGCGACCGCAGGTTCAACTCGCGGCCTCCAGCGATATCGACGACCGTCTGTGAGGTCCGGATCGCCAACTCGGATTCGAGTGGATTTGCGTCTTCGCCAGCAGTCTTGACCAACTCCTTCAGTTTCTTTGTGGCCAAATCCAGAATATGGGATTTTTCCACCTGAAAATTGGCGGTTTCTCCCCTGCGGAATCCGTCTTTGCGATATCCGGGAACCCATGCCCCCAAAACAGTCGACCAGTAAGTGGCGACCAAATCGGCGACGGGTTCGTCCCGCGGAATTTCCTGGGTTCCGATCCGCAGCATCTTGGGTTCAACAACGGTTCCCAGTGCGAGACTGGAAACGGGCAGATCGCCATCGATCTGGATCCAGTCCGTTTCAACCGGTTCCGCTTTCAGGCAATATGTCTGGTAAATCTGCTGGGCCGTTTCCGGTGTCTTTTTGGCCTGTTCGATCATTTTTTTGCGGAGAGCCCTGCGATTGATCAGGTCGGTGCGAACGGACTCATCCAAATCGCTTTCGCCCAGAGGAGTCAGGACGAAAGCGTCATCGTCCTCATTTCTTCTTCGATTGTCGTCCGGGTTATCCGGCGTGGCTCCACCAGCGGTACCGAGCAAGGGGCCCGTGGCGCCCGCGATTCGTTTCAGGCCATCGGCGTCGCTGGGAACAAAGTGCGACGTAAACCAGGCGGCACCTTCGGCAAGGTCCTGTTCCGGATTGTTGGGGTCCTCCAGCCAGGCGGTAATTCGGTACTTGAAACGAACGTCTTTGGGAGGCGCCACATCAAACACGCGAATCAGGACCTGTTCCTGATCTCCCCGTTCGTAGGCCTGATGGTAGAGTTCCATCGCGGATCCAAAATAATCCTCCAGGAACACTTTGGGTTCCCCGGACTTTTTGTCCTTGTCTTTCTGGGCATCGGAGCTTTTTCGCTGGCTGCCGAACGGCCCGACAACGCCGGTATCCTTTTTTACTTCTTCGTTTTCCGCAAACAGCGTCGGATAAACCAGCGGCCGAATCGGGTATCCCAAACGGCTCAGCAGGCTGCGATAGTCAAACGTCACGAAAGGAGGAAGTTTTCCGGCGATCCGGGACGCATATTGCGAGGGCGCCATGATTTCGGGGGCCTGCGTGGCAAACACCCCGGGATTCAAAACGCTTACCTCCTGGGTGATATCGTCCCATTTGTCGCTTCCTTCGGTCATTCGTTCGACCTGGGTTTTGTACCAGACCGGCCGGTCCCGTTTGGGATACCATGCCCGGCGGTTTTCCAGGGCTTTGAC
>JBGSVU010000161.1:0-4989 GCA_041752775.1 Pirellulaceae bacterium
TGGGGCTGAACAACGTCGGTCAGATTCCGTTCGACACCGTGTACATCCATCCCAAGATTCTGGACGGATACGGCGAGACGATGTCCAAATCCAAAGGCAACGGCATCGACCCGCTGGACATTATCGAAAAGTTTGGCGCCGACGCGCTCCGATTTTCCATGGTCCACCTGACGACCGAAACCCAGGACGTGCGTCTGCCCGTCCAGTTCGAATGCCCGCACTGCGGCGCCTCGATCGAACAGACCCGGAAGAATCGCGAACTGCCCCGCGTCACCTGCAGCAGTTGCAACCAGGATTTCTCAACACAGTGGGCCAGAACGGCCGCGGACCAGGCGCTGCCACGCGGACTGGTCACCAGTGAACGCTTCGAAGTCGCCCGCAATTTCGTCAACAAACTCTGGAACGCCGCCCGCTTTGCCCTGATGCGGATGGACGGTTACACCGCCGGGCCGATTGACCACAACGAACTGACCGTCGAAGACCGCTGGATTTTGTCCCGGCTGGCCACCGTAACCGGCCAGGTCACGTGCAATCTGGAAACCTACGCTTACGCCGAAACCGCCAAGACGCTGTACGATTTTGTCTGGTCGGATTTCTGCAGCTTCTATGTGGAAATGCTCAAGGACCGGTTGCCGAAAGCTGCCGATCCGGAACTGTCCAGCGACGAACGCGGCATGGCGACATCCGCCGGCGGCGAGTTCAGGCCCGAGGCAGCCGCCCTGGCCGCCCAGCGGATGACGACCTTCGTCCTCGACCAGATCCTGCGACTGTTGCACCCGGTGATGCCTTTTGTCACGGAGGAAATCTGGCAGTTGCTGGGCCAAATCGCTCCGCAGCGCGGCATGAATGAAGTTGAGACGGCGGAACGCTGGCTGGCAGCAGCCCGTTGGCCCACTGGATTGCACTCATGGGCCAACCCGGCAATCGAAGCCCAATTCGAACTGTTCCAGTCCGCACTCACCAGCATTCGCGACATTCGCGCCCGGCAGAACATCCCGCCCAAAACGCCGCTGCGTTTTGTCATCCGCTGCTCACAGACTGTCGCCGATCGCCTGCAGCCGCTGGGCAGTTACTTCACTTCGATGGCCAATGCCACGTTGACCGGAATCGGCCCGGCGGTAACGCCACCAAAACCTGCGGCGTCCTCGGTTCATCCCGAATTTGAAATCGTCGCGGACATGACGGGCCTGATTGACAAGGCGGCTGAGAAGGCAAAACTGGAAAAGGAAAAAGCGAAAACAGCTGCAGGGATCAAAGGCAAACAGGCGAAACTTTCCAACGACAAGTTTACCGCTTCGGCTCCCCCTGAAATTGTTCAGCGCGAACGCGATGGACTGACCCAGCTCGAAGAGCAACTGAAAACAATCGAGGCAGCCATTCGGGACCTCGAAGAATAGCCCCCAAGCCCCTCTCTTTCCTTCGATGGGTGAAGCAGCGATTTTTGAGCCGCGGAGGATCGTCCGGCCAACCGGTCGGCAACGATTGCATTTTCCTCGCGCGGGCCTTAAAATGCACGTTCAATGGCTGTAACTGCGGGGCGTGGCTCAGCCTGGTAGAGCGCTGCGTTCGGGACGCAGAGGTCGGAGGTTCGAATCCTCTCGCCCCGACTTGGAAAAACGCGGTTTTAAACCGAATTTTTCGATGTTTTTTGCGAGATCAATTTTTGCACCTGTGCCTGTCGAATTGTCAGGAATTGACTCCTGTTGCACCAAAACGACTGCTCCAGGTGCAACCATTGGTGCAACAGAACTGTTCACGTTTTCGGTTCCGGTCGCCCGTAATATTTGGGTCCCAGGTAAGTCAAGGGAATCTGAAATCGGCAGCTGCGGTAACGACTCCATGGCACCGGCAACATCGAGCAGTCTCGGATCGGTGTAGACGTTCATCGTCAGGGCGATATCTGAATGTCGCATCGCCTGTTGTGCAGTCCTCGGTGCAACCCCGCTGGTACTCAGAAGCGTTCCAAACGAGTGTCGCAGTGCATGAAAATCAATCGTACGACCCCGGTCATCTTTCTTCTCTATTCCGGCTGCCGCCAAATCCCGGTCGAGTGATTTGACCAATTGTTTCGGCACGTTGAAAACCGGTTCGGTGCGGTCCAGGATCGGGTCAACCGAATGAAGCGGAAGCACATCACTATCGGTTGCGATCGGCTCCTGCTTGAGTCTCAGCCACATTCGCAAATCTTCCGCCAGGCCTGAATGGAGCGGAACTTCGGCGGTTTCGCGATTCTTCGTTTCTGTCGGTCCCAACCGGATCAATGGACAGGTCGGGTTCAGATCCAGGTGACCGATGGTCAGCGCTTCAATTTCACCGCGTTGCAATCCGGTCAAGACTGCCACTTTGTAAATCAATGTTCTTTCCAGTCCCCGGCGATCCAATTCGGCGACGAATTCTGGATTGTCTTCAAGGCACCTTCGACCGGCCTCAACTGCGGCAGGAATATCCTGGTACTCCAGCGGCTTCAGTGTCCACGTCTTCCGGCTCCTCGAATCCGTTGGCATGTTTTTGACATCCACCGGTTCCGATTCCCGTCCGTATTCTGCCAAAGGTCGCCAACGGGCTGTAAACAGCAACCGTTGCAGTTCCGGCTCGGATAACGCACGGCGTTGACGACGGCGGTCAGCACGAATGTCAAAACGTCCCAAGCCGGCAAAGGGATTCCTGGGCAATCGGATTTCGCCAAGCTGGTGGCTCTTGCGTCCGCGAATTCGTTTCCCAGTCAGCCAATAGCCAAAACTGACTGCAACCTCGACAAAGCCATTCAACACGGCAGCGGATCGGCCAGTACCGGCTTCGGTCGCCAGCCAACTTGTCAATGCGTCGGCATTCATGTCCCGGAGACGCTCGAAATGGCAGACCCGTGCGATTTCCTTCAGTCGTGTTTCCGTGGTCTTGATGCGATCGGCGTTCTTTCGTCCCTTTCGCAGGTATTCAACATATTCTGAAATATGGACATCCAGGGGTGTTCGGTTGTGATCACCGACTTTTACGTCCATTGTCGTGATTGATCCTGCCCGGATTTTTTCCGCCGTCTTCTCCAGGTCTGCTAACTTGGACTTGGCTGCCTGGAGGTCCCGGCACCCAGTCGGCAATACCTGAACCAATTCGTCACCATCCCGAAACTTGGCGTAATAGGTTGCGGACATCGTCCGGACCCGTTGCGTTCCATCGCCACGAATGATGACGACGCCAGTTTGCCAGTCGCCTTTGCGGTCGCGCCATTTCGCAATCTGCTCGACGACGGTCGCCTGATCCGGATTCTTCCGCAGCTCTCTCAAGGTCGCCCGGCGACGCCTCGATGTGACAGTCGCCCCATCAGGCAGATTTCGTGTGACACTTTTTTTGAAAACCGTTCCCATTGCAATCAACTCCCATTGCATCAACTCGATTTTGTAAAGTGCCGAAGCAACCAGCGAGTTAGACCGGCTTTCGGGTGTACAGCCCTAGCTTCGGCGACGCCAATTCTACGCTGGAAATGCCAAAATGAAAATTGTTCTCAATGCCAAACTCACTTTTGGCTCAACTCAACTGCTACCCCTAACTGCTCAAAATGTTCCCTGATGCACGCCTCGACCTCGTCCACTCGACTCCTGGATGAGATTATGGAGTCGTGAATCGTAATGACAGGAAACCGGCTGGACAGTTTCGCGGCGACACCGTCGATCATGGTCTTCGACTCGATTCGCTGGCAGTTCCTTGCAACGTCCTGATACTGAGTGGTTTTCGCGGAGCACAGATACTGTGCGACCGATGGAAAATGCCTCTCAAACTCGTGGAATATCTTCAATTGCTTCATCATTTCTGTATTTGAAAAGAGCAATATCAGGAATTGACGCTTGATGTCGTTCCGATTTATCGGGCGATTACCTCCAAAACGGTGTCGAAACCTTGGTGGAATAAAGTCCCAAAGCGTGAATTCCTTGAAAAACTCCAAAATTGTCTCATAGACCAGACCCTGCGAGCACAAGTCGAGGTAGCGGATCAAATCAACTGGAATGCAACATATGGTTAGAGGGTTGTTGCCGTGATTTTGGTGTTGATTGTGAATAACTTGATGTGATGATGAACATGCTGATGACTTGATTGTTGTTTGATTCGTGGTCGCTGTCTTCGTGTTTTGCCTGGCTCCTTTGGGGCCTGTGCTGCCAAGACTTGGTACATTTTGTCCATTCGCGCAGGTAAATGACGATTGAATCTCATTCTTGACGGACAAACCAAGAATCAAAGGCTGGCAGTTCTTGACATCGGTTTCGTCGACTTTCTCGCCACTGATTACCAGACGACGGCGCACCCGCCGACTCATGCCGGTAAAAGTCGTGTGAAACCTGCCATAGAGACATCGCGTTGCATACCATCTTTCTTCTCGCATTCGATCGACACAGTAAGCATCCCAGTTCGAAAATCTCACATTCGCAGGGATAGAAACGTCTTTAAAATGTCCAGCAAGTCTCTGCCCGGTTCGATCACTCTCGGCGAGACGAATACTGTTTAATCCGGAAGTCCCGCAACATTTCCGTATCAGAAAAGGGTCGGTCTGGTGGTTGCGGTATTGCCTGGTCAGTCGATACGACTTGGAAAACCTGCCAACCGAATACCGATCATTGACCTCGATGTAACCTGCATTGACGCACTCTCTGATGGTTTGGGCATAGCGTCCACCAGCAATTCGCCGCAGTTCATGGGAGTGCATGCCAATCCAGTGCCCCATTCTGCGTTCCCGAGTGACTGCAGTAGCAGCCTGAAGCTCGCTAAGCACCAACGCCATTTTTTCGCTTGTGGGCCTTGTCCCACGCGGAATCCAGACTATCATTTCAACCGTCTCCTTGGCCGGGATCGGGCTGCAACCCACCGGCCTGTTTCATTTTCCGGAAAAAATCGAACTAGTTCAGTTTTCTTGATTTTCGATTTCAGCCATGAAATCAACAATCAACTGCTTTAGCCCGGCTAGTTCGTGCGCATCCGTTCGTTCCATCGCCAGTTGCTCGT
>JBGSVU010000162.1:0-6445 GCA_041752775.1 Pirellulaceae bacterium
TCCCGCATCTGGTGCAACGTGCGCAGCGTGCTGCCGTCCGGATCACCGGTTTCAAAAAACGGCAAATAGTCCACGTCCATCGTCGATGGAATGTTTTTTCGATAGGCGGCCTTGTCCGTCAGCGCCGCCAGCGCCAAAGTCCGTCCGGCAAAACAGTGTTCAAAAGCCATGATCCGGTCGGCGGGATGGTTGTGCTGAAACGCCATTTTCAGCGCGTTTTCATTGGCCATCGCACCGCTGGAGGAAAGAAAACAGTGCTGCAGGTTTGCCCCACTCTCACACGCCAGCTGGACCAGCAGTCGGGACATCTCGAAGGACGCCACGTCCTGCTGCAGATTGCCCTGCATGACCGTGTCGGAAACAGCAGCGTCGATTCCTGCAGCGACCAGGTCGGGATGGCTGTGGCCGTATCCATGGACCCCAATTCCCGTAATGAAATCCAGCTTGACGCTGCCGTCGGCCAGTTCCACAAAAGGGCCGTTTCCGATCCCGCTGCTGAGATAGGGGAAATACAGATTGCCGCCGCGCACCGCGCCAAAATCGTCCAGCATTTTTTGAAACTGTTCTGCCAGCGCGGGATCGGGCGGGCGGATCGACGTCAACGACTGCTGGTGTTCCGCCACAGCATCGAGCAACATCTGTTTGGCCTGCGCCAGACGGGGATCAGATTTCAACCGGTTAGCAGCAAGCGTTGAGGCAGGTGAATTTGCAGTTCGGGATGCAAGCGACATGTTTCGACAGCTGAAAAAAAATGTTATGGGGACCTGTTGGAACGCCAATCTATCGCAGCGCTGACGGTTTTCAAAGGTTGTACGCCGCCCTTTTCGCCCCGACAGACCGGCGGGCGATCCGTTTCCCAGGACCGCCGCCCGGGAACGCCCCATTCAATGACCAGGCAATCGTCCCAGTGTCGGGGCAGGACAGCGATTCGGCTCATTGAAGGCACCTTGAAGTCGCGCTATTGCGTCAGGCACTGTTTTTTGGGTCAAGCCGACGCGTGAACGAGGACTGGCACAACATCGAATTTCCCTCGCTGACGCTTCGGGTTTCCAGAAAAGTACAACTCCAGGACTTCGGCAACAGGTTGGGAAACAAGTTGGGAATCAGGTCCAGCGACCGGTTCGGCGACCGGTTCGGCGACCGGTCCGATAACTCGCAATTGGGCGGTTCCAGCCCTGCGGCCAGGACGCTCGCGGTGTTTCAATGCTGGCGGACGAACCCGATGTCCCCTCGCCTTCGGGGCTGCTATCTGTAATATTCAATAAAGAGACCGCTGACTGGAAATCGGGCTGCAACCCACCCGAAAGAGTGGTGGTTTCGGAAAAGGGGTGCGTTTTGGGGGCTTTCGACGCTCGCCCTCCAACGTTTTGGCTGGTTTTTAACAGGTCAAAACGGAATGCGCTTTCGCACGTTATTCGCGCGATTTCGCCGGTTTTGCTTTCAACAGAGAAAGAGTTTGGACCACGGCAGGGCCTGGACGGATCGGCGGGACTGACAACCGGCTCCACGGTAGTGATTTGGCGGAGGTGCCAGGGATGATGGAGCAAATATCGGGCGATCAACTGGAATGATCGGCAATGATCGGCATCGGGTTGGTCATTCAAATCAATCAAATCAGCAAGGGAGAATCAGATATGGAAAAAATGCTATTGTTGCGCGGACTGGGAACCGGCGGCCGCCAGAACGAGTTGATCGAATTGGCAATCACCTACCATTTCGATTCTGTGGAAATCGACATGGCCGACCTGTTGGGCCGCTACGAGACACTGGGGAAAAGTTTTGCCCTGCAGTTTTTGACCAGCGCCAATACCAAAGTTGGTACGTTCCGGTTGCCGATCGATTTCGGCGCCGCCCAGGATGTCTATGCGAAACAGGTATCCCGCCTGGACACGATTGTGGAACTGGCCGGGCCTCTGCAATGTGGCCGCTGCTACGTCGAAATCGAAGCCGGCAGTGACACCAGTTCCTTTCAGGAAAACTTTGACAACCAGACGCGCCGGATCGGCGAAGTCGCCAAATTGCTGGAACGTTCCGGAATTCGAATCGGTCTGAAAATGGAACCGGTTTCCACGCGGAAGACGCGGACGCACCGGTTTATCGAAACGGCCGAACAGCTCCTGACCATGGTCCGGATGTGCGGATCGCCCCAGATTGGCCTTTGCCTGGATACAGGCGAGTGGATTTTGACGGGCGGGTCAGTCGACCAGATTCAGGAACTGACTGCCGCAAAAATTGTGGAAGTCCGTTTGTCCGACGCCGAAATGCTGTCTGGCAACAAGGTCCAGCACGAACTGCCGGGCAAAATGGACAACAGTATTGCCCGCAAGGTCTGCCAGCATCTGGCGACGACCGGATATGAAGGCGCCGTGGCGGTGACCGGGCACGCATCCATATTCAGTCATAACGACCGCGATTTCGTGATGCGGGGTATCGAAAAAGCACTGAATCAGGCCGAGGAGATCGCTGCCGGAACGCGTGAAGAGTTCAGTTACTCGACTGCAGTTGCCGGGTTGCCAGAAAACGAACTGGAGGAAGGCGCCGCGGAAGGCGCCGCGGAAGGCGCCGCGGAAGGTGCCGCAGCTGCGTCCGAAGAGGCGACCAGTGAGGAAGCGACGAGGACCGAAGCGGTCGTCTGAAACAATCCTGACAAATAACTGTCCCTCGCGAAAACCCGGATTCTGACCGGGTTTTTTGCTGCGCCGGCCCCGTTTCAATCTGGCGAATCCGGGTGAACTCTGACGGTTGTTCCTGATAGGTCGGAACAGGCAACCGGAAAAGGCGTTACAACCGGTTTTCTGGCCTAAGGCATCTCATTCGGCACAGTCGATACAACCGGACAGATACCGGAACCCGCGCCTTGGCTCCTGCGCGACGGCGAAACATCCCGGTAATCGCAAAACCAGCTGGCAAAAAATCCCGACCATCCGCACCAAATCACTTTTGCCTCCCATGAACAAACTGATTTTCACGATACTCGCAACGACGCTGATCCTGGCATTGATGTGGACCGGCCGGGACTCAGAAAACCCGGTAACGACCGATGCCGGTGATTTTGTACGGCTGCAGGCCGATGATACCGCCAGCCGTTTGACTGGCGAATCCGGATCGAACCGGTTGCCAGACCGGGGTGGCGGTGGGTTGGGGCCAGATGAACCTGCGGACCTGGGCGGCAACGACCTCGCTGCGCTCGATGCAACACTGTCGGCTGATTTCGACTCTGATTTTCCTGACATGCCACCGTCCGATCCCGAACCGTCGTACGAGCTGAGTCTGCCTCCACTGAATGGTGGCGAAGATCCGGTACCGGTGCAACAGAGTCGCGGTCCGGAAACTGCTCACGTCCCGACCCAATCGTATCACCCGTCTCAGGCCAACCGCTTTGATGTTCGGGTCGGTGAAGAGGTTGCCCAGCGGGGCGTCGTATCGAATTTTGACCAGCCACACCTGAAACGGGTCACCAATCCATTTTTTACAGGTGCGGAAAAAAAACCGGACCCCTCCGGACCTGCACAGTTGTCAGTTGCAGAGACAGAAAAAGGAAATGCCGGTGCAGTTGATCTGCCCGTTCCTCCGGAACTGTCGCTGTCTGCGGATGATGAGGTAGAGCTGGGAAACCGGGACGATCCAACCCTGTCCCACCCGGCACAATCCGGTTCCCCGCCGTTGACCCGTGTGGATTGCCCGCCATCAGAAATGGCCCGCGCGGCGCGTCACCTTGAGTATGGCAATGTGCTGGCCCGGCGCGGCGCTACGGCCTCGGCCAGAGACGAGTTTGTTCAAACCCTGGCCACGGTCGCTGAAGGCCGCGACGCTGTGGTTGGCGATGACCGGCACAGCCGTTCGCTGAAATCCGCCCTTCAGATTCTGGAAGAGCTTGCTGATTTCTACCGTGGAAACAACGCCGGAAATTCTGTCACGGACACGGCCTTTGTCATCGGAACGCACAACTCTGGCCTGATTTCCGCTGACCAGTCGGTGAACATGACGCGGCTGGAGGCCACGGGGCGATATGCCGGCGCGATCCAGCAGAACCTGTACGAGGCTTGCGGGCCGAACCCGGTTTGTTCAGCGGCGATCAGTTCGATTGGCAAGCTGCATTCGATCCTGCTCAAACCCAACAGTGGTCCCCAGGAATACGATTTGTTCGCATCGATTGCCTTGCATGAAGCGGCCATGTTGTGCGACCGGAACAACAGCCGGTCGATGAACGAGCTGGGCGTGCTGCATGCCCGCAGCGGAAATCTGGATCTGGCCAAAAACTGTTTTATCTCGTCGTTGCGGATGCGGCCGTCCACGGAGGCCTGGCGCAATCTGGCCACGACTCACCAGCAGATCGCCAGCCGGATTCCTGGCCCGGACGCCCAGCGGGAAATGGACTTGGCGCGGATGGCCTCTGTGGAAGCCAGCCGGCTGTCGGCCGGCTACTCCGCTTTCGGCGACGGCCAGCTGGTGCAGTGGATCCAGCCTGAACATTTCAGTTCGGCACCTGCCCAGTTCCAGAGTATGGGACCATCGAACGGAAATTCGCCAGCGCCGGAACGCAGTGCCTCGGTCGCGCCGGAACCCGAAAAATCCGGCGGCTTTGGCGGCCTGTTCCGACGGTAGTCGTGTGGTCATCCCGCTCTGTTCGAATGAAACCGGCAACTCTCAATTCCTTCCAAACCTTCGAAAATCGTGGCTAACTGGCATGTTGACCCTGCAAAAATCCTGGAACAAAACATGGCGTACTGCAATCGGGTTGCTGGTCGTTGTTGCCTGTGCGGGGGCGGGCTCTTGCCTGGCTCAAACCGGTTCGCAATACGAATCATTTTCCTGGCCGGCCGAAGATTTTCCCGGGCCGGGGCAAACCGTTTATGGTGGCCAGGACGGCGCGGACTGTTACCAGGAAGGTTCGCCAGCGGTCAAAATGATGTGGGGCGTGGACCAGCAGTCGGCCCGTGGACTGGGGCGCGAACCGCGCTGGAATGACCAGCAAATGGTGCCTTGGGAGGACCAGGCATATGGATCGTACCTTGGTCCGATCCGGCCGCCGCACACGCCCGAAATCCGCTTGCGCATCAACGACACGCTGGATTTCGTTTACATGATCACCCGCCGGGCTGACGGCACGCCTTACCAGTTCTATCCCGGCGACACGATTTCGATTACGGCCAGCGGGGACCCCAGTCTGAACCAGCCCTCGTTGCTGGTGCTCTCCGACGGCACGGTTTCGCTGCCGCTGATTGGCACCGTGGTCGTCGCGGGAAAAACGGTGCAGCACCTCACGGACGAACTGAATTACCGTTTTCGGGAAGAAGGCAACGTGCGCGACCCGCGCGTTGTTGTGCAAGTCATCCGGGGTGACACTCCGCAGGAAGAACTGCGTCAGGCGATCGTTGCCAACTTTGGGCAGAACGGCCAGTCGCGGCAAGTCGTCGTATCGCCCGATGGAACGATTCAGCTGCCGCTGATTGGCCCGGTCCCGGCTCTGGGGCTGACACTGGAAGAGATGGCCCGCGAGGTCAATGCGCGGTATTCCATGTACATGCGGGGCATCACGGTCAATCCGATTCTGGTCCAGCGCGCGGAACACGCCGTTTACGTGCTCGGCCAGGTCAACCAGCCCGGCCGGATCGTCATGAACGGCCCCACCTCGGTGATGCAGGCAATCGCCCAGGCAGGTGGATGGCAGAACGGATCGAATTTGCGACAGATTATTGTCTTTCGTCGCGATGCCAACTGGCAACTGGTTGCGACCAAAATTGATTTGCGAGGAGCCCTCAACGGACGTCGGCCCTACCCCGCGGACGAAATCTGGTTGAGCGATTCGGATATCGTCCTGATTCCGAAATCACCGATCCAGCGGTTTAGCGAAGGAGTTGACTTGTACCTGGCCCGGTCGCTGTACTCGATTTTCCCGGCCCAGGGGGTGACTTTCAATTTCGACGGACTGTCGACCTTCTGACTTTTTGGGGCGGCGCCGGGAAATCCGAAGGGCGATGCGTGTCCGCCAGGGAAGAACGCTGTGTTGGGCACCGGTTGTCGGCGATCCCGGACGACCCCAAAAAGCGGTCGGTGCCTGCAGGGATAACCACCGGCAGGGACTGCGGGGCACCTGTCGCGTTTCGACCCCGGTGGACTTGGGGCGTTCCTTCTGCGAGCATATTGCAGGGATTTTCGCCGATGGGAGAACAATACGATGCCGCAGGTTCCGCTTTCAAAAATTGCTTACGCCCGATCGGGTGACAAGGGTGACGGCAGCAATGTTGGTGTCGTGGCCTATTCCCGTCCGGCCTATGACTTTCTGGTCCAGAATCTGACGACCGAACGCGTCAAGGACCACTTTCGCGAAATCTGTTTCGGCAAAGTCGTTCGGTACGAGGCCCCGAATCTGTTGGCGCTGAATTTCATTTTGCATGACTCCCTGGGCGGTGGCGGCAGTGAAAGCCTGAAAACGGACGCCCAG
>JBGSVU010000163.1:0-5462 GCA_041752775.1 Pirellulaceae bacterium
GCAGCCGCAACTCCAGTCGGCCTACGGACTCCTTCCGTTGCGGCTGCCCCGACAGGCCCACAAACCAGCACGTTTGAGACTAACTTAATTACCCAGTTTCAGCGCCCAGCAAATGGGGTCCACCGTAAGGTGCATGAACGACACCGACATGCTTTCGCGAAGTGAATTGCTACAGCTGATCGCGGGGAGCGGCTGATGAAGCAGATTGCGCTTGGGAGAAAGAACTGGCTGTTTACTGGCAGCGTAGCCGGAAACGAGCGTTCGGCGGGATTCTTCACGCTGGTCAGCAGCGCGATTCGCAATGATCTGGCTGTCTGGCGTTACATGAAGGACGTCCTTGAGCAGTTACTTTCGGGCAGCACCGATTACGCTGCTTTGCTCCCCTAGAACTGGGGGTCCGCCCATCCCGAATCGATCCGCCAGTACCGGATGGAAGAACGCACCGACCGCGCCGAAAGAAAATCGCAAAAACGCGCCACCCGCAGAAACCCACCCGATCGCCAATAATCAAAATGGTCCCGGTGGGCGCTTACGCCGCACTTGCAGTCCCAAGGCGTTGGGGTGGATCCAAGGCCGAATCGGAGTGTCATCACATGCATGTGTTCACCTCGTTCCTTTTCGGCTGGCCTGCTCGAAGATGAAATCGAGGATTTCGGGCGGAAGTCTCGCCCAGAATTCAGCGTGGTCTTTCAGTTGGTTTCCGACCAGTTCGGCGACCAACTGCCGTCGCTCACTTTCTATTTCCTGGAGTCTGGACTCAGGCAATTTCAGGCGATATGCACGGACCTCGAAGTCTTCTTCTGGTGAGACATAATCTATCGGAATCGCATCACCGGCATTTTTGGGAGAGCGCCAGACCACAGCCCCTCGCAGTTCACCTATCGGCACATTCTGGAGCAATGCAATGTAACTCTTGATGTCATACTGGTAGCGGTCGAACTTTTGGGAAAGGGGTTTTAAACGCTGTTTGAGACGTTGAATTCGAATTGACAAGTGCATCTACTTTTTCCTCAATTTCCGCAATTGCCACGACCATATCCATTTGTTCGCGGTACTTTCGTCCCTGATCAAGAATCACCCGCGCGGCTCCCAGACGCACTGCTTCGTTTTCCGACGAAGTCAGTTCAATCAATGTCGATACCGCGATCGTTGCGGCAACGGAGAGTCGAGCCGAGATATTTTCGAGTGCCTCTTTCTTGACTTTCCGAAGTGAAACCTGGAAGTCAGGGTCTTTGGTCCAGCGATACGCAGTTCGCTCTTTGACATTCGCAATCTTCGCACTCTCCCGGATGGAAATGCCGGACGCTAGCTGCCCCAAAAATCTAACTTGCCGTTTCGATCTGCCATTTTCTGCCATTTTATGCCTTCTTACCGCCCGATTAAAATTTGCATTTTGCCAGGAAATTGTCGTGAATATCTGCTCATACTTCAAAGCAATAAAGACTCGCCCGAAGCGTTCCGCCGAATCAACCACCCGTCTGATGGTCAAATCCATCCGTCAGAAATCTTGCCAGACTGGCAAGCTCGTTGCAGTTCAGGATTGCCCGCAGTTCGTCGGCGAATTGCGCCAAACAGTGGTCGCAGGTGCAACCGTTGGTGCAACGGTCGGCTTCATGTTCGTTTGACGGCCCAATTTGCGGCTTTTTCAACGGTCCCGGGCTGCGTTCGGGACGCAGAGGTCGGAGGTTCGAATCCTCTCGCCCCGACTCCCAAGTCCTTTCAAGGCTTGGACTTAGGTCGTTTTTCTGGTGATACACTTTTTCTGCTTTTCCGGTGATACACTTCGCGATACAACCGGAGATACACTCGGAATGAAAATTGGAAAAACTCAGGTAATTCAGTGCAACAACCAATTGCTGGTTACGGGGCTGAATTAGCAATCGCCGCGAGCTGTACCGCTTGTTGATGCGGAGTAGCTGGTGGACGATCCGGTATGAGTTGAAGAAACAGAAACTCGACTTGGCAGCAGTGCTGTTTCTGCACATGTGAAACCAGGATTTGGGGCGTCACCCGCATGTTCACGCGATCATACCGGGAGCCGACCTGCCGCTGAATCGGGCCAGCGGTCCTTTGTTGGGTCGCGGCTCGCGACCAGACGCGAGCATGGCGAAGGAAAAGCCTTCAATGGTCGATGACGTCGCGCTGGGCCGGACGTTTCGGGAACGGCTGGTGCACGGGCTGGGTGCCATTGTGCTTGAATGCCACGTCGAATTTTACTTCCGCACCACGGCAATTCTGACTTTCAGGAGTTTTTGCCAATCCGCCGATAGAGCTGCTTCCTGCCAGAACAATCAGTGAATCGTGTTAGACTGGACCGGCCTCTCATTTCTCAGTATTTCATTCTTGACGATTACGACGCTGTGTTTTGCTCCGAACGGAATTGGGAAATGGGGCGGGTTGAGTTAGCTTAAACCTTTTGGGGAGGACTAACGATGACAGAAAAAAAGCGGCGGCACATTTCCGGACCGGAAAAGGTCAAAATTCTCAAGCGGCACCTGTTGGAGAAAGTTCCCGTCTCGGACTTGTGCGACGAGTACAAACTTTCAATCGTTCCGGAGCAGCAAAAAACCAACTAACTCAATCCTCCGAATCTTCCAATTCAGGCTGAACCAGTACAAACCGAGCTCGCACCCTTCATTTGCAATTGGAATCCCCATTCAAATCCGACAATCTTGATCACCAGCAAGACTACCCCGCTCACGATATTGCCAATCACGATCGGCGTCCAATGAAATTTGGAATCATTAAGTCGTTTGATCCGCGAAAAACAGCCTCCCTCAACGACAATTGATAACGGAATCGCAAAAAAGACGACAACAAAAAACAGCGAGCCGTTCGCAACTGTTAGCAAAGTACCAGCAGCTATCAGGCCCAAGAACCAACTCAAAATGTTCGCCCGGATCGAGGAAAGCAACGCGAGCCGATCAAACCCAGCATGAGTTGTAAACGGCCATTCAATGAATGCCGCATACAATGTGGTGAGCATCGAAAATGGCAGGCTTATCTCGCAATCGTCTCCTACACCCCACGCAACATAGGGTGCCAGAACATTTGCCAATAAAACCGTAACCATATGTAGGTCGATTCAGCAACAGAACATCTTGCAATCTATGCGTCGGGGGGAGTTGGGTTGGTGCCGGTGGGTGCCCTTGGTGGGACTCGGTGCCCCGAAGTATGGATTGGCCGCCAGACTGAGCCGACGGAGCCGAGGGAGCCGTGCATCCGGTACAGGTTGCCCCTCGAAAGTTCACGCGGTGAATCCCGTGGGGCAACACCGTCGGAACCGGAATCAAGTTTAGCCGGGTTGACGCAGGACGGCAAGCTTGTGAGATGCTCACATTTGCTCAGGCCAACCGGCTGGGACGGTTGAAACGACAGAAATTGATCCGGTTTTTTCAGCGGCACAGCAGGCAATTTTCAGGCAGCTCCGCGAATCGGTTGGCGCATCGGATTCGCACGACGACCCATCGGTGCACCAGTCGGTGGCACCGCCGTTTCACTCACCCGTTGCCACCAATCCTGTGTTGCCGCATCTGGAGGTTGCCGCAAATAGAATTTTCAAAACCGTGGCTCCCCCTCGCCCCGTGAACCCGGATTCAAAAAAGAGTCAACCACCTGCGCCAACACTTTGAGAATTCACGGGGAGAGTGGGCCGGGGGGGTGAGGGGGCAGAGGCAAGGCATTATTCAGAAAGATGGCAGGCCACCTCAAACAGGCTCACCGATGCCGGTACATTCCTTTCGGGCAGCAGGGTTCAAATCCACAACCGCCCCTCACCCCCCGACCCGCTCTCCCCCAAAATCCGCAGGCAATCTGTTCGCGCTGGCTGCATCATGAATCCGGATTTTGGGGGAGAGGGGGAGCAATTGAAGTTGCATGCGTCTGCTCGCAGAAAGTACCGACAATCGGTAACACCCACTCTGAGTAGCACACATTTCACCTTCATCGGTTTGGGCGTGCCGCGTCGCCATGTCGTCAAGCCTTTCGCTTCGCCGGTATCCGCAAGGTCACATGGCACATCGCAAAGTTTTTGATTGCGATGGGCCATTGCCAGCGCAGTCGGCATGAGGGCCGCGTCGCCTACCTTGGTGTCCCTATTCCTGGAAAACATCCGCATTGTCCGAACGGCGACCAACTCCGTGACACGCCCGTTGCGAATTCCGCCACTAAAAGCATGGAAACAGACCATCGGTCGAACACGCAGGACACCAGCACCACGACGGTATCACCAACTTCGTGCTCTTCGTGTCCTTCGTGGTTGAAACCCCGTTGCCCCGCAGCCAAACAATCTGCCACGCCCCCAGCCGCAGTCTCCAGGCTGTCCGCGCGGGGTCCGCCATGACTTCAATACGACTCAAAATATCCGAACCTCAAAAAACGTTCCGCACCAGCGTCACGCCACCGCTCTGCGCCGCAGTCAAAAAACGGGCGCGAAATCATCTGGTCCCGGGCACTCCAGACAAGGATTCAGTCTCCATCGCGCCCGAAAACTGCTTCGCAAGGCGTCCTGGACCCGGCCACTCACCTTTCACCGGAGGTCAAAACAGAACCGGGATCAAACGTCCTCAGGGAACCAAATCCCGAGAGCAGAAAAATCGCTCGCCACTCCCGCCTCCTGCCTCCTGCCTCCTGCCTCCTGCCTCCTGCCTCCTGCCTCCTGCCTCCTGCCTCCCGTCTCCAGCCTGCCACAAGCATCGGCTCCGTTCGGTCCAGCGTCAACTCAACGCAGAACTCACCGCTCACTACGCGATGTCAAATTCTTGGTGGTTATGTCGCTTCGTTTGTCATTTGTTGTTCGATCTCGTCATTCGTTGGTAACCGTGAAACGGCAAAAACATGATCGCCGATTTCGACCATCGGTTCAATTGGTGGTAGGAGCATCCACGGGCCTGGAGCGCCACCGCTGGAACCGCATATCTTGGTATCGGCTATAGTTTGACCATCGCGGTGAATTCGCACCTCGCACCAGTAATGGATTCGTGGGATTTCGTGATCGAGAGTAATCCACGGGTAGTCGTCCAAAAGTTCATCGAATTTCACCCGATCAACGATGCCAAGGAAGACAGGTTTATCAATCGGGATGTTCTTTGATTCCAAACGTTTCTAAGGCTTCGGGTGTTCCAACGCATCAAGTGAGTCACCGCCTTCGATTACCCATTCGGCCTCATTTGTGTTTACGACGCTCGAGTGGAACGGGACGTAGACCCGGTTACCCTCGAACGTCGATTTCATGACCAACCAGAAATCACCACTCAGTTGTTCATTGACGGCTTGACGGGGCTTGTTGAGGGCGAACGGAAAACAGTATGCATCGAGTGTTATCGTACCGTCGGCTCCTAGCGTGAATTCGGCAATGTATCCGCGCCAAAGTGCCGAACAGGTCTTATTGTCGTCGGGGAACGACGGCTCGGTTTCAAACGTGTATCGGTCGCCCCAACCGTGGTTCGCGGTTACATCGCCCC
>JBGSVU010000164.1:0-4835 GCA_041752775.1 Pirellulaceae bacterium
CTGTGATGCGCTGGCTGAGTGAAGAGCCCCTAATGATTTTTCTGACCTGGATGACCTTCGTCGTCGTGGCCGCCGCGTGGGGTTTTGTGACCCGCAAAGGGTTGCTCTGGGGCCTTGCGGTTGTGGGACTGCTGGTCATGATTGCCGCCCTGGTGTTCGAATCGCAGACGCTGACCGACCGGGAGAAACTGAACCGGGCGCTGGACCAGATGGTCCTCTGTGTGCGTGCCAACGATTTGCAGGCGCTGATGAAACATGGCAGTGCCAGTCGCCCCGACACCCTGGCGCGACTCGAATCCGAGATGCCCAGCTATTATGTTCGCAGCGTGTCGCTGACACACCGCAAACAGCCGGAGATTCTGGCGGATGGCGATCCGCCGACGGCGACGATTGACTTTACGGCCTTTGTCGATGTGGACGCGACGAAGAGCGTCTTCCGCTATGATGGAACGGGCCTGCGCGGCGTCACACTGACTTTTCAAAAGGACCCGGACGGGGAATGGCGCGTAATTGACTACCAGCATTACGACGCCAACCTGCTTGGCGGCGGTCGCAAGTAAAGCGCCAGACGCGGGGAAGTGCCGCTTCTAAATGGCACGGTGCATCGGAACCCGAAACAGCGCGCCAGTTTGCACCGCGCTGGAGGTTTCAGGGCCGAAACCCAATCGGTAGGCGTTCCTGAAACCTGATTCCAGACACCCGACGTCGGATCACTGATTGCGGGAGTCGGAACGGATCAGGCTGGCGGCGGCCGAATCGTCCAGCTGGCGAGTTGTCACCAGGAGAATCCGGCTGTCCACGTTGGCGACATTGTCGGGCAAAATGAAAATATGCGTTTCCTTGCGGTCCGTCAGATCCACGGTTCGCTGAACCTGTTCGGCACCCGGGCAGAAAATGACGGGACGCAGGTCGGGGTCAGGCAATTCCCTGCCGTAGTGAACCTCGCAGACAATTCTGGACCCGGTCCGGTTGAGGGTCAGTGAAGTCGTTTCGGGCAGGTTCATTTTTTCGCGGGCCGAGACGAGGCTCTGTTCCAGATCGGCCGGAGTGGATGATGTATCGATCGGGGTGACACATTCGGGCCATTCCGTTGCGTACCAGATTCGCCATCGCCCGGGATCTCCGCGGAACTGGCTGGTCTCCGCCACGGGAAAGTGGAGGTTGGGGCGGAATTTGAAGTCGGCCAGAAAAAGGGTTTTGGCATCTTCGCTGCTGGTGCCGGAAACGGAGACTTCGGCCAGAAGAAAAGCGGGGCGCTGGACCAGCACGGGTTTTCCGGCCGGAGGTTCGCCGAATCCCAGCTGGAATTGCCAGGTTCCGGGCGGCGTGCCTCCGGGACGATGTTCCTTCAGGAGATAAAGCTGTTCGCGGGATATCCCGGACGGATTGTCATCGGAAGTCTTGAGTCGGAAAAACTCCTTGGAATTTTTTTTCACGAAACCGGGCAGGCTGAATTCTTTCGCGCTCCGGTTGAAGGTCAGTTCGATTTCTTCGCCTCCCACCAGAAACACCTGGTTGACGTTGCTGCCGAAATGTTCGCCTTCTGCCGTCACGGTGACGGTGGCCGGCAACTGGTCTGCGGGAATGATGAACTGGTCCTGTTCGGGATTTTCCGACCGGAAGCCTTTGTTGGAAGTGGCCGAGATGTCCAGTTTTGGAATGGACTGTTGCAGGGCGACGACCAGTTCATTGGTTTTTTCCGGCTGAAAAGGACTGTAGGCAAAACCTTTTGTCTGGCCCAGTTCCTGCAGTTCTCCAACGCCGGCATCATGTGCACGTTTCATCATGTCGAGTGAGGCCTGGGTTGCCTCATCAAGGACTTCCGGGTGTTCTTTGTAATACTCCTGATCCTTGTCAAAATTCTGTTTTCTGAGGATCGTCCGGTATTTGCTGGAGGAACCGGGATGGTCAAAGTATTCGAAATGAAACGCGTGAACAAAACAGTTTCCGAGATTGTTGCGGACATCGGTTGAGGTCTGGGCAGGCGGCGGTTTCATCCCTGCCACATCGTTGACACCATCGGTCAGGACGTAAACCAGCCGGACGCGGTTGTCCCGGTTGCTGCCGCCGAGTGTTTCACAGCCCAGCCGAATGGCGTCATAGAGTGGCGTCTGGCCTTTGCAGCTGAGGTTGTCGATGGCTTCGATCACATCCCGCTCGCATTCTTCCAGGGGCAGCAGTCGGGACGCGTAAATCTGTTCCCGCTTTTTTTCCAGGATGTTGGCGGGGTCTTTTTTTTCGGTCAGTCCAAACGGCATCAGGCAGAACCGGATTTTGGCGTTTCTGTCATTTTGCAGCTGTTTCAGCCCGGAGATCAGACTCCTGGCCTCACGTTTGACCAGATCAAACAGCGGGCCCCGGACGTCTTTGGCGGGACTCCCTTCCTCGGGTGGGAAATCGACTTCGATGTCCATGGAATCAGAACAGTCCAGCAACAGGACCACGTCGATCTCAATGGGATCTTCGACCCGCACCCTGATTTTTGCGCCTTCGGGGGGCGGCATGTCGAGGGACAACTCGTAGGTTTGGTGACGCTGTTTGGGCACGTCCCAGGCCACCGGGGTGTCGCGCCAGTTGCCGCGAGCCGCAACACGGCCCAGAGGCGTTGCGGGACCTGCATCGACGGGTGGTGACAAATCAATCTCAACATCCCGTTCGGTGGGCGCTTCGCCAGCCAGATCAACAGGCAACACCCGGAGGTCGCTCCGGTCCCCCAGCGCCATCGGCAACCGGTTGCCTTTCCAGAACAGCGCCACCCGGGAAACCGCCGGTTTGGGCTGGCTGCGAACGGTGATCCGGGTGGACTGGTCGGGGCGGTCTTCGAACTGCAAATTCAGGTTTTCGAGCCAGTCGGCGGTCGCGTTCATTTCGCGATTCCACATGTCGGTAAAAAGTTTTTTCGAACTCTCGAGTTGCATGTCGTGCAGGGGCGACTCGGGATGGTACTTTTTGGCCAGTTGCCAGAAATACAGATTTTCGCGGGAACTTCCGAGGACTTCATTCAAATCGCCGTCACCCCATGCCGCCGCCGCCAGCCGCGAGCTTTGCATCATGCGATAGTTGGCTTCGTCCATTTGCCAGCGCTGCCGTGCGGCCCACCACAGCCAGTCTTCGGATTTTTGCCGGTTGGCCTGCAGGCTCCAGGCGGTTCCCAACGCCATGGCCCGCCACCGGACCTGGCCGTCGATGCGCAACAGTCGTCGACGCAAGGCACCCAATTCATCCGTCGATCCAGCTTCTGTTGGCTGGATTGCGTCATGCAGTTTCCCGAATTCGGTCGCGATCTGGTCCCGGACCTGTCCGCCAATCAGCGAACGCCAGAATTGCGGATCCGAGGGCGGCGTATTGGAGGGAGCGTCAAGCCGTTTCAAAAAGATGTCCAGGGCGGCCGAAACTGGCCGGGCCGTTTTTGCGATATCCTCTGCGCGGTTTTTTCCCGCCGCTTCATTGCTGGCTTCGTCGGACAGATCCTGGTTCAGAAAGCTGAAAGCGTCCCCATGCAAACGGCGCCGGTCGCCGACCAGCGTCAGCGGCGACTGCAGCGCGATCATGATTTCACGGTAGGTCCTCGGATTTTTCTTGACCTCCTGATCCATGCTGACCAGGCTTTTGACAAAATCCTGATGCTGTTTCAGTTGAGCGTCCAGGCCCTTTCGAACCGTCTCACCCATGGCCAGGGTGTTGGTCAGCTGGGGGCTGGACCATTCGGTTGGCTGTCCCAGTTCGTTACCCAATTCATCCACACTGCGAACCAGATCGGCCAGCGATTCCAGGCCGGTTCGCGCCCCGGCCATGTCCGCTTCTTCTATATACTGGTAGCGGCTGATGGCGGTCATAATCAGCTGTGGCAATGCATGCTGGGCCTCATTGCGGGTGCAGATGGCATTCTCCAGCCGCTGCAGTTTCACCAGAAAATCGTCGAGGTTCTTGTCGGCCTGTCTCAGTAGCGTCGTGCCCTGGGCGTAATCCGCCGCCAGAATCCAGTCGATTCCTTCCAGAACCTGTGTGTCGAGGCGGGCCGTTTCTGTCCCGGTCCACCAGCTGACTTCGGGAACTGGAGTGCAGGCCGCCCTTTGCAATTTGTCAAACGTCAAAACAGCCAGCGCACTGGCATCGGCAAAATCACTGGCGGGAACGTTTTCCTGTCCCCCGACCGAGTCGAGCAAAAGTTTCAGCAGGTGCATTTCCAGCGACGAATCGCCGCCCGAATATTTCAGCACAGCGGACAGAACGTGGGGCTGAAACGCATCGCGGGAATTGCCGCGTGCCTGTTTGACCAGCCATCTCCAGGCGAAGGGCGCATGGTCGGATTTTTTCAACCCGGCCAGCTTCCGGTCCGCCTCGTTCAGTTCCGGTTGGCCTTCAGCGGCCGTTTCGGGCGCGGGCGGAAACTTTGCAGGGGGTGACGATTTCAGGATTTCATCAATCGCGGCGTAATCATGACTGTTTGATCCAAAACGTTCCTCTTCCACCAGACTGACCGATGGCGGTTTAGTGGCCAGATCGTTCTGTTTCAACAGGGATTCGGCTCGCTGTCGCACTCTTTCAAAACTGTCCCCTGACCAGACGGCCATTTGTTCCAGCAACTGCAGGTGGGACTGGGCGATGGCCATGCCGACCGGATCCTGTTGCCATGCCGGGCCGTGGCTGTCCTGCAATGTTTGCCATAGCGCCTCGACTTTCTCCCAGCGGCTGTCGATTCCTGCAGTCGGATGGCTGGGGACTTTGTCGCCCGACGGAATCGCCGAAACGACTTTCAGTTTCTCGTAACTGGCATCAGGAATCCACCATTGCGGCTCCTGCAGGGTCTGGCGGCGGGTGCTGACGGCGCGGAC
>JBGSVU010000165.1:0-2186 GCA_041752775.1 Pirellulaceae bacterium
ACTGTTTCAGCGCCAGAATTTGCCGACGGTAGCGGAGGGGGCCCTGAGCCAGCAGTCGCATTTCCGAAAGCGAATCAACGACAATCCGTTTGGGCTGGATGGCTTCAATTTTCCTGAGCACCTTGTCCATGGTCATACCCAGTTCGATTTCGGCGGGCTCGAACATCGTGTACTGGGCCTGTTGCTGGGTCAGTTTTTCCTGATCGACCAGTTCGTGAATATCAATCCCGTCCAGCGACCATCCATGGGATGCGGCAACGCCTTCCAGTTCCTCGCGGGTTTCCGACAGACTGACATACAGTCCCCGTTCGCCCCGCGCCGCCCCGTCTAGCAGGTATTGCATCGCGAGCGTGGTTTTGCCGGTGCCCGGATAGCCTTCGACCAGATAAAGCCGGTCGGCGGTGAAGCCGCCATACATGATGTCGTCGAGCGTTTTGATTCCGGTGCTGACAATTGAATCGGGTAAAGTCATATCCGCGGTTCCATGCCTGATTTCAGCATTTCATCGATTTTTTGCAACATCGCCGCCTGGTCGAAGGGTTTGGAGATATAACCGTTGCAGCCTGCCTGGAGGCATTTGTTCATGTCGCCCTGCATGGCATTGGCTGTCAGAGCAATAATCGGGCCAGAAAATCCCATTTGTCGCAGTTGTCTGGCAGTGTCATGCCCGTCCAGATTGGGCATTTGCATATCCAGCAGAATCAGGTCGAAAACGATATCCTGGGCAATTGCCTGCCTGACCGTCTCGATGGCCAACAGACCGTCTTCGGCCTCGCTGACCGTACCACCGGCTTTGGTAATAAAGTGTTTGCTCAGCAGGCGGATGTCACGACGGTCGTCCACGACCAGCACGTGAGCGTTCAGGCGGATCTCTTCGCTGGCGTGTTTCTGGGGTTCCAGCGCTTCCAATACCTGATCCGGATCGATCATCGTCACGTCCTGCAGATCGCCGATTTCGATCGTGGTCGAGAACGTGCTCCCCTCGTTGGGCCGGCTCTCACAGACAATTTCACCCCCCAGCATGGCAGCCAGCCGCTGGCTGATCGCCAGCCCCAGGCCCGTCCCGCCAAACTGTTGGGCGATCATGGAATCGCCCTGCGAGAAGGGTATGAACAGTCGTTCCCGCTGCTCATCGTGCATGCCGATGCCCGTATCGGCAACGTCGAAACGCAATTGGCTGCCGCCGGCCGAGACCCGGATCGTCACGCCACCTTCGTGAGTGAACTTGATGGCATTGCCAACCAGATTGATCAGGATCTGTTTCAGCCGTTTGGCGTCGCTTTCGACATGGGCCGGAATCGGCGTGGTGTAGTGGACGTCCAGCTTCAGTCCACGTTCGGCGGCGCGGACCTCCATGATGCCTCGGACATCCTCGACAATCCTCACGGGTTCAATCCGTTCGACATCGATGTCCATTTTTCCGGCTTCGATTTTTGAGAGGTCGAGAATATCATTGATAATCTGCAGCAGGTAGTCGCCGTTGCTGCGGATCGTGCTGAGACAGCCCTGCGCCTCTTCGCCGGTGACGTGTTCCTGCAACATTTCGGCATAACCCAGAATCGCCGTCATCGGTGTACGGATTTCATGCGACATGTTGGCGAGGAAGACGCTTTTGGACTCATTGGCGGCCTCGGCCGCGCGGCGGGCCGTTTCCAGTGCCAACTGCGCTTCGCGCCGGTCGTGAGCATCGGTGACGGAACCGACGAAGCCGCAAAATTTTCCGGCTTCGTCGAAACGGGGCCGACCGACATCAATGGCCCAGCGGTAACCGCCATCGGCGGTTTGCAGCCGGTAATCCAGCTCAAAGGCCTCACCCCGTTCCGACGCTGCCAGAAACGTCTCCCGCATGTGCGCCCGGTCATCCGGATGTACCGCATCGATCCATCCGTACCCCAGTCCCTGCTCCTCCGCTTGCCCTGTGAACTCCGACCAGCGGCGGGACAGAAAGATGCACTCGTGTTGCTCGTTCGTTACCCAAATCATGGCGGGCGCCGCGTTGGCCATTTCGCGGAAACGCCGTTCGCTGGTTCGAACCCGTTCTTCCAGTTCCTTATGCCCGGTGATGTCCCAGTTCAGCCCAATGAAATGACGGCAGCCGTCCACCCGTTCAAACACACGACCGCGCGCCGCCAGCCAGCGGGTTTCACCGTCGGGACGCAAAAAACGAAACTCGATGTTGTAATCGG
>JBGSVU010000166.1:0-18160 GCA_041752775.1 Pirellulaceae bacterium
ATCGATCACGACGTTGCCGGGGCCGTAGTAGGGATGCGTGTCAAAGGGATGCAGACAGGCCGGACAGGTTCGCTCGCGTCGCAGTTCGTTTTCGTCAGGTGGTTTTGGCAAATCGTTGGGACCGCGATAGTGTGAACGCAACGATTCGACCATCGCCCCAAAGCCTTCGCCATCGATCAGCAAGCCGAGGCATTTTTCACAGCCCACGCTTTTCAGTCCGCTGATCGTGCAGAATTTCATCTCGACCCTGCAGTCCGGACAATCCACACCAGCGGAATTTTCACCAAAAACAAGGGCTGTTTCAGGGTTGGCCATCGTCGGGCACCGGGGATTTCTGCAAAGCCTGACAATATGGGGCCTTGCGACTAGGATAGAGAAAGATCCCATTTTTGCGTCTGCAGGGTCACCGGACAAGCCGCCCGAATCGCCCTTAGTCAAACCAGCGGAAGTGATGAAAATTTTCGACTTTCCCCACACTACCGACAGTGACACCACACAGAATACTCCGTCAGTGAGCCTGTTGTCGGCCCCCATCCATTTGGCCTCGCGCCAGCCCAGTCCTTCGGCCACAGAAGACCTGGGCGATGTCTCCATCACAGTTCTCAGATTGGGTGAAGAAACCTCACTGCCGAAGGAGTTCATTCAGCGGTGGCGCGAAATTCTTGCGGGCAACCCGAACCTGCGCAGCCCCTATTTCACACCCGGGTTCACCCTCGCCGCTGCCCGTTCGCGACCCGATACCGAGCTGGTGGTTGTTTCGCGCCGGGGGCGAATTGTGGTCCTGATGCCTTTTCACAGAATCGGGGCGGGTCGGGGAATTCCTGTGGGCGGCGCCATCAACGACTATCACGGCGTCGTGGCAGAAGACGCCGGCGATGTTGATTTGCCGGCCATACTCGATGCAGCCCGCCTGAAAACATTCCGGTTTCATTCCTGGTTCTGGCCGCAGACGCCGTGGGTTCACCAACATGTCGTCACAACATTGATTGAGACATCTGCAACGATTGCATCCGCAACCGGTTCCGAGACGAGGTCGCCGTCGGGAAGCCAACCGGCTGGTGCTGCCGCGCCTGTTGCGGTCCGTGGCGACTATTTTGGCTGGATGGAAAAACACAGCACGACGATTCGCCGACAGGGTCAAAAAACCCGAAAAATGGAACGGGAACTGGGGCCTCTCCGTTTTGAGTTTCACGATCCCGATCCGAAAACACTGGACTGGGTCATCGGACTGAAACGGGAGAAGTATCAGCGAACCGGGTGCACCGATTTTTTCGCGCCGCAGTGGAGTCGTGATTTATTGCATCAACTACATGGAAATCCGGCGCTGGATCGGGACCATCCAACAGGCTTGAGGAGTGTCCTGAGCGTCTTGTATGCCGGACCGCACCGGGTGGCTGGGCATTTTGGGATAGCGGCGGGGTCTGTGTTGCACTACTGGTATCCGGTGTTTGACCGACAGTGGAACCAGTTTTCGCCTGGCACGGAGTTGTATTTGCAGATTGCGGGAGCGGCGCGCGGAAACGGATTCGATTCGATTGAGATGGGATACGGCCAGGAGCCTTTCAAATTGCGGATTACAAATCGGACGGGGCAGTTGCTGTCGGGTTGCTTTGGAGCGACACCTCTCCAGCTGTCCCTGGAACGTTTTCTCAGCCAGACAAAAAGCCGGGTGCAAAAAAGCCGGTTTCGCAGTCTGATTCGTTCGGCGGTTCGCAGCGTCTGGCCGAGTGCTGGCAAACCGGTAGTGAAGTAAATCGGTTCGCCCTATTGATCCCGGTTTGGTCCCCCGTGCAAACTGACCGGAACCGCCGGATTTGGCAGAAACGCGTGACATTTGCAACGATTGACCTTGAATCGTGGCGGCTTGCCAGGTAGGCTCCGGCTCATTTTGCCTCGTTTCCGATCACCGGTTTTGCAGCCTGTTGGTGCTGTTGGGCCGCTGAACTACCGCTTCGGCAGATTTTGTGGACAGGGATGTCACGCGATGAATAACGTACGCGCTGCAGGGAATCTACTGAAACAGACGGCGCATCGAACTGCGCTTTGCGTTTTTCTGGCCGCTGGTTTGAGCGTTGTTCTGGCAGGTTGCCAGAACCTGACCTGGCGGGGACAGAGTCCGGACCCGGCCAGTCTGGCGGAAAAGTCCCGGGTCGAAGTCAGCGCGAAAGAAATTCGAACCGTGGCCGGAATCAACGGGCTGGACTTTGCTCCCATCGAAGGGATTGGCCTGGTCACGGGGCTGGCTGGCACAGGCAGCGATCCGGTTCCTTCGTGGCAGAAGGACCACTTGCTGGAAGAAATGAAACTGAACAGGGAGACCACAAATCCGGCCTCGCTTCTGGCCGGGCCCGATACCTCCATGGTCCTGGTCAAAGGCCTGATTCCTCCCGGAGCGCGGAAGGGCGACCCGATCGATCTGGAAGTCATTCTGCCGCCTGACAGCGAAACAACCAGCCTGGAGCATGGGATCCTCTCCGACGTTCGGCTGAAACCGATGGCCTATCTCGGCCGCAAGGTGCGCGAAGGCAAGGCACTCGGTATCGGCGGTGGAACGGTAGTCGTCAACTCGGTATTCGAATCGCGCCAGGATGAAGCCAACCAGATTCGTGGAATTGTTCCCGGTGGTGGGCGACTGCTGGAGGATCGGGACATGTCCCTGGTGTTGCGGCCGGACGCTCCGCCCATGGTGGTCACCCAGATTGCCAACGCCATCAACAGTCGTTTCACAGTCTATACGGCCAGCGGCCGGACGGGGGTGGCCGAAACAAAAACCGACCGCGTCATCCAGTTGGCGGTTCCCGATGTCTATCGCAACAACATTGGGCGTTATGTCGAGGTGCTGATGGGAATCGTCTATGCGGAAAACCCCGACGAACGGGTCAACCGCCTGGAGGCGCTCGACCGCCAGCTGGATTCGCCTGCCACGGCCTATGATGCGGCGCTGCATCTGGAGGGCATGGGGAAAGACGGTCTGCCCGCGTTGCGCCGAGCGTTGCAAAGTCCCGACATGGAGACCAGTTTTCGGTCGGCCGAAGCGCTGGCCTACATGGGAATCAGCGACGGCCGGAAGGTTTTGCTGGACGCCGCCGCCAACGCACCGGAGTTGCGCTGGAACGCTTTTGCTGCCCTTTCCAGCCTGCCCGATGTGGATGCGGCACTCGGACTGGGACAGCTGATGTCCAGCAGCAGTGCTGAAACGCGATACGGTTCCTTTCGGGCCCTGTACATGCGTTCTCCGAACGATCCACAAATCCGCGGCGAGCTGTTGCCAACCGGATTCCACCTGCATGTTGTGCCCAGTCAGAACGAGCCGATGCTGCATTTGTCCCGTGGGCGCCGCCAGGAAATCGTAATTTTTAACGACGAGCAGTTTGTCAATCCTTCGATGGTCTGGGTCCAGGCAGGAATCACCATTCAGGGCGATGGGGTCGACAGGTTGCGGATCACCCAGTACCGCAAGTCGGGCGGAGATGAAGTCATCAACTGTTCCACGCGCGTCTCTGAATTGATTCGAACGCTGGCCTCCCGGGGATCCAACTATTCCGAAATTGCCAGCCTGTTGCGCGGATTGAAACAGCAGGAACACTTGCCGGTGCGGCTGGTTGTCGATGCGTTGCCCAAACCCAGTCAGGCCGATGCCACCGAACTGGCTGGCGCTGCAAAGAGCCCTGCGAAAAAACCTGCGGATGAACCGGCCAGCCGCACGGCCGGCAAGGAGAAATCTGGCTCCCTGAAAATCATTTCGGGAATGAAAAACGCGTTTTCGAAAAAAGAAAAATAGCTTCACCGTGCGCCCGGCAGGCAGATTCCTGACTGCTGTTGTTGACCGGAGTGGAAAGCGATGACAAGCGGCTGTTCCGCACTGGGGTTGCCGGACCGGTTGGGCTAGAATCGGGTGGGTTAGCCTCGCGGCTTTTCGCGATCCCGCCGGGGAATCGGGCTGCTGCCCGGCAAACTGCTTTTCCGCAACGACCATTTCAGTAATTCAATGCTCAAGGCTCTGGAACTGCAAGGCTTTAAGAGCTTTGCCGACAAAACACGCTTCGAATTCCCGCCGGGAATTACGGTCGTCGTCGGCCCCAACGGATCCGGAAAGAGCAACATCGTCGATGCCCTCAAATGGGTTCTCGGTGAACAGTCCGCCAAAAGCCTGCGCGGCAAAGACATGTCGGATGTGATCTTCAAGGGCTCCAGCGGACCGGGTTCGCGGAAACCTGCCGGATCAGCCTCGGCCACCCTCGTGCTGGACAACGCCGACGGTCGTCTGTTGTACGATTCGCCGGAAGTCAGCGTGACCCGCCGCGTTTACCGCAGTGGCGAGAGCGAATATTTGATCAATGGCGCTGCCTGCCGCCTCAAGGACATTCGCGAACTGTTTCGCGGAACAGGTATCGGGACCGATGCCTACAGCCTGATCGAACAGGGCAAAGTCGAACGGATGCTGCAGGCCAGTCCCAAAGACCGGCGGGCCATTTTTGAAGAAGCTGCGGGAATCAGCCGGTTCAAGGCCAAAAAAATCGAAGCCGAGCGGCGACTCGAACGGGTTCAGGCCAACCTCGTGCGGCTGGCCGACATCGTCGAGGAAGTCGGCAGCCGCTATCGCAGCATCAAAAACCAGGCCTCCCGCGCCGCACGCTATCGCGAATTGACCACCCGCCTGCAGGAATTGCGAACCTGGGTCGGTTTCAAGGACTTCCGCGCCTTCGCCGACCGGATTGACCGCGTGAACGCCGATCTCCAGCAACAGGCCGCGCTGGTGGAGGAGCAGGAAAAGGTCATCGCCTCGGCCCAGTCCGAGACGTCGCAGCTGGAATCGCAGATCGAAACGCTGACCGCGGAAATCAACCAACAGCAGGAAATCGTCTCGCAGCTGCGCGAAGAAATCGTCCAGCTGGAATCGCGCATCGAAGCGGAAACCCGGCGGGTCGGCGATCTGAACGAACGGATCGGCCAGAACTCCCTGCAACTCGACTCGCACACCGAAAAAGCCAACCGGTTGCAGACACAGCTGGACGTTCAGCGTCAGGAACATGACGCCGCAGATGCCGAGCGCCAAAAGGCCGGTGCCACTCTCGAATCGCTCGTCCAGGCAGTCAGCGATGCGGATGGTGAAATCGCCAGACTGAAACAGCAGGACGAAACCTCCCGTCAGCGGCACGCGGCCCTCCAGGTGGATGCCTCGTCTCTGGGCAAGTCGCTCGCTGCCGTTGTGGCCCGACTGGACGCCACCGCTGCCGAGCAATCCCGGCTTGAATCCGCCGCCACTCAGGTTCGCGAAGAGATCGGACTGACTGCTGCTGAAATTGACTCGCTGCGCCGCCAGCGCGCCGAACTGACTGCCGAAGCGGAATCAAACGACTCGGCGCTGATGTCGGCCCGCCAGAGTACCGATTCGATGGAAGAGTTGATCGCCGCCAGACAACAGGAACTCGCCGAACAGAAGTCGGAACTGGCCGGCGTTGTGCAACGTTCCCGGGTGATCGCCGAACTGGAAAAAAAACTTGAATCCGCCAATGCCGGCATTCACGAACTGCTCAAACTGGGGAAAAACGACCCTTCTCTGGGCATCGTTGGCGTTGTCGCGGACCTGATCCAGGTCAACATCCGGCACGCAGCCCTGATCGATGCCGCGCTGGGGCCTGTCGCACAGTTCGTCGTGACACGTGACGACACTTTGGTCAGGAAAATTGCCCTCGGCGAAGTCCGGGTGCCGGGTCGGGTCGGCATCCTGCAGCAGAACGATACCCCTGCCGGAGCTGCACCAACGCTCCACCACCAGCTGAGTGATTTTGCTGACCGGCCGGGCGTGGTCGGATCGGCCGACAGTCTGATCGATGTCATCGCTTCCGGGTCGGCCAACCTGATTGCGCGTATGCTTGGTGACACGTGGATTGTCCAGTCTCTGGCCGATGCACTGGCCCTGCGCGACAGCGGCCACGCCGCCATTCGGATGGTCACGCTCGACGGCGAACTGTTACAGCCGGACGGCGTCGTCATGGCCGGATCGAAATCCTCGGTTCAGGGAATCGTGTCCCGCCGCAGCGAACTACGCGCCCTCGCGGGCCAGCAACAGCAACTGCAAAACTCCGTCGCTGAACTGGATCGCACGCTCGAGGAGCTGAAACAGGAGTTGGCTGCGGGGAAGAAAAGCGTACAGAAATTGCTGGCCGAAAACCAGAAAGTCGCCGGTCAGCTGTCCGAAAACACCGCCGCCCTGAACCAGGCTGAAAAAGTCCATCAGCGACTGGCGGAATCGCAATCCTCTTGCCATTCCGGTCTGGAAAGTGTGGTTGCCCTGGTTCTGCAGCTGACCGAAAGCGTCGCCAGCGACACGGCCCGTCACCACCAGTTGGAGTCCGAATTGAGTTCACTGGCGGCCGCCCGTGAGAACAACCTGCAGCAGATCGAGCGACTGACGACCTCTCGCAATGAGCGCGAACGGGAGCTGACAGTGGCCAAAGTCCGGCTGGCACGCTGTGAACAGCAGTTGTCTGATTTGCAGAACCGCCGCACCGACCTCGACCGGCAATTGTCCGAGTCGGCGGAAACCACCCGCCAGCTGCAGGTGCAAATTGGTGCCGATCAACAGGCGATTGGTGCCGCCGGGAATATCGTCCACGAATCCTCCCGGCGTCTGGACGAGTTGTCCGCGGAACGGGAGCGTGCCGGAGAACGGCTGGAAGAACTGGTCGGCCAGCGATCCGCCATCGACCGGTCGCGGAAACAGCATGCTGCAACCCTGGCGACCGCGCGCAGCGAGCTGAAATCCGGGCAGGAAATGCTGAACGAATGCCGACTGAAAATCGGCCAGTATCGCATGGAGCGGGACCAGCTGGCGGCGCGACTGATGGAGGACTATCAGATCGATGTCGCCACGATGGAAGCGACGGAAACACCGGAACAGGTCGAAGACCGCGAGAAAGTGGACGCGGAAATTACTTCGCTGCGCCAGAAAATTGGTGCCATCGGCAATGTCAACCTCGCCGCATTGACTGAACTGGAAGAACTGGAAACCCGTTACCAGCACCTCGACAGCCAGTACCAGGATCTGGTCGCCGCCCGCGATTCCCTGCTGAAGATCATCCACCGGATCAACAACGACAGCCGCAAGCTGTTCAGTGAAACGCTGGAAGCGATCCGGCTGAATTTTCAGAAACTGTTCCGGCAAACTTTCGGTGGTGGCCAGGCGGACATCGTGCTGGAAGGGGGTGTCGATGTGCTGGAGGCCGGAGTCGACATTATTGCCACGCCGCCAGGCAAACCCAAATTCAGCAATTCGCTGCTGTCCGGCGGTGAAAAAGCGCTGACTGCGGTTTCGCTGCTGATGGCGATTTTTCAGTTCCGGCCCAGCCCTTTCTGTGTGCTGGACGAAGTCGATGCTCCCTTCGACGAAGCCAACATCGGGCGTTTCATCGACGTGCTGAAAAGTTTTCTCGGCTGGACGCGTTTTGTGATCGTGACCCACTCGAAAAAAACCATGACTGCCGCAACGACGCTATACGGTGTCACCATGCAGGAATCGGGTGTCTCGAAACGGGTCAGTGTGAAATTCGAAGACGTCTCCGAGGATGGCCAGATTTCCGAAGACGCGGTTCGCCGGACGCCATCGACCTCTGGTCCGGACGACGATTCGGAAAGCGGGCAGGACGACGACGTGGACGAAAAACGCACGGTCGCCTGATTCCGCGCGGTTCACATGGAGTGAACCAGGGAGAATATCCGCTGGCAGCAGGCCGCCCCGCATTTCGTTTTCCGGCCGCTGCTCAGGTCGTTCTGTAGCCGTCCACGCGCCGGGGTCTGACCCCCTGAAACATGGACAATGTGTTGACGACCCGTGAACATTTACGGCCATTCTTGATGAAAATCGTCGCATTTCGCTGTTCCGGACCGGGGTAGTGCCCGGCGTGACCGGGTTTCAAGGCAGGATCGAACAAACGCGTTAAAGTATTGCCAGCCGAATATCGAAAAATAGTAGCAGGACTGTTGCCTTCGGATTTCAACGTGCAATCACTGCACCTGGATTTCGGGGAACAACAGTCTCGTCCAAGGGGGGACACAATTCGTTTCATGAACGTTTTTGTTCGTGTATCGCTGGAAATCTGCATGGCCGACCCAAATCGCTGCGCATTTGTTCTGTAATCCTCTCTGGATGCCGCCCGGCCAAACGCCTGGCAAACCACGTTGACTCTGACGGTTTTACCGTCCAGTTCGCAGCATTCCTCCGATTCCAGGGGTTTGTTGCAACGAAACCGTTGTAACGGAGTCGATGACTGGTCCAGCCGATGCCTGGTTCCGTAACCATCCGGATAGGCCGGAAAAAAACCCATGCCCAGACCCAAACCGCAATGAACAACACCCGCCGAAGTTTTCATTGCAAACCACGGGCATAACCACTGTTACGCAGGCGCCTTCCATGGAGGGAGGGGCGATGCGTAGCGAAAGACGAGTAAACGCAAACTATGGAGAGCCTGCGATGAAGGTGTTCACAACCGGACAGGTCGCCAAGATCTGTAAGGTGGCCCCACGCACGGTCAGCAAGTGGTTCGATTCCGGACGCCTCAAAGGCTACCGGATCCCCGGATCACAGGACCGTCGTATACCACGCGAATACCTGATCAAGTTCCTCAAGGAACACGGCATGCCGTTGGGTGACCTCGAAGACGAGGCGATGGCCAAAGTGCTCATCGTTGCCCAGGATCAGGTATTGATCGAAAATTTGAAACGCGAGCTGCCGCCAGAGCGCAGCTTCAAAGTGGCTGTCGCTTCGAGTGGATTCGAAGCGGGCATTCAGGCCGAAAGCTTCCACCCGGACTGCATCATCTGCGATTTTTCGATCGGCAAGATCGAAGCCATGCAGATCTGCCAGAACCTGCGGAAGAATTCGGATTTCGGTGAGACCATTCTCATCGCCCTGTTGCCAGACGACGGAAACCCGGTTTCCTTCGACCGCAGCGCCATCAACGAGACATTCAAAAAGCCGTTCGACGCCAGCCTGCTGGCCGAGCGACTGAGAACCCTGATCGGATCCCGCAAGGAACTGGTCTGAGATCACACTGCCCGGCCGGCGGATCTCGCCAACGCTGGTCAGGTTCTGATACCATTCGCCGTCTTTCGCTATTCGCCGTTGCACTCACCCAGTGCAACGGCTTTTTTTTTGGACGCCCGGTGCCGGCAGTCCCGCCAAAAAGTTGCTGGAAAAGCCCTGCTGATCTGATACGATGATTGGGCGGGCTCCCTGCCGCACAGCCCCGATTCCAGCCATCCGGGGTCCCCGCGCCACCGCACCATGGACAGTCCAGACAGGAATCCCGGGAGTGCCACATCCTGTCTGGCCGAGGACCGGCCCCGCCAGCCGTTCGACAGATTTTCAGGTTCACGGGTTGCACCAGCCAGATCGGATTCCCGGCCGGCGTCGCCTGAAAGGTCGCGAAAAAAAAGTTCGGATGAAATCAACAATCGAGAGCACCTTGAAATGACGCAAAAATGTGCGCGATGTCGTTCCCCGCTTCCGCCGGACACGGGTTTCTGTACGGGTTGGGGGCATTCCAACCCTCAGGTCATGACGGAAAAGAAGGTTGAAATCGGGTGGCAAATAGGCAAGCGGCTTGATGCGTCACGGCTGTTCAAGAGAATTGGCCGGATTTTCTGGTTTCTGGGTCGCTGACAGGTGGCGTTGCGAACGGGGCAAATCGTGCCGTCCTCCTTTCGCCCCTGTTATCTCATTGCCGGTCGCCGGCTTTCAGGGCCGATGAGAGAGCCTCCGGGGTTGCACCACCTGTTGCAGCGGCAAGTCAGAGTTTGCCAAACGCGTCGAGAATTTTTTCGATGTGATCGTCCTGCAGCGCGGCCGATACCTGAACCCGCAGACGCGCTTCGCCTTTGGGTACCACCGGAAATCCAAATCCGATGACCATCACGCCCAAATCAAACAGTCGCCGGGATTTTCGAATCGCCTCGGCTTCATCGCCAATCATGATCGGAATGATCGCTGTCGGGCTGTCGTGCAAGTCGAACCCGAGACCCGCAAGTCCAGCCCGCATCGTCGCCACGTTTTTGTGCAGGCGGGCCACAATCGACAGGTTCTGGTCGACGATCTCAATCGCGCGCCGCGCGCTACACGCCACCGTTGCCGGCAGCGCGTTGGAAAACAGACTGGGACGAGCCCGCTGCTCCAGCACATCAATCGCCCGTTGCGAAGCCGCTATATAACCACCCGCCGCACCACCGAGGGCTTTTCCCAGCGTGCCCGTGATCACATCGATCTGGCCGTGCAGACCAAAGTGCTCGGGAGTTCCGCGGCCGGTTTTTCCGAGGACGCCGATCCCATGCGAATCGTCCAGCACCAGCATCGCCTGATACCGGTTGCAGAGGTCGACCAGTTCTGGCAGACGAGCCACGTCGCCTTCCATGCTGAACACGCCATCGGTCACAACCCAGCGGCAGGGGTGCCCGCTGCACTCTTTTAGCTGGGTCTCAAGCTGTTCGATGTCGCTGTGGCGATAAACTTTTTTGGTTACCGATTTCGCCATCAACCTCATGCCGTCGATAATGCTGGCATGGTTCAGTTCATCCGAGAGAATCGCATCGTCGGGGCCGACCAGAGTCGGAAACAGGGCTTCGTTGGCATTCCAGCAGCTGACCCAGGTGAGCGACGCTTCGGTACCGGTGAAATCGGCGATCGCCCGTTCGATTTTCCGGTGACAGTCGAGCGTGCCGCAGATAAAACGGACGGACGCGGTGCCGGCTCCGTAGTCACGCAGGCCCTGGATTCCGGCCTCAATCACCTCGGGATGATCGGCCAGTCCGAGGTAATTGTTGGAACAGAGCACAATCACGTCGCCGTGGCCTTCGATTTTCACGACAGGCCGCATCGGCGACTGGATGTTGTAGAACGGTTTCAGCTGGCCGCTGCTGCGCAGCTGGGAAATGGTCTCTTCGCAACGGTCAGAAAATTGCTGGTTGGGCATCGCCTGAATTCGTTTCAGTGTGGTTGTGGACGGAAAACATCAGACTTCAGGATACCGCCGACGCCGTTTTTGAAAACTATGGCTGCGGCATTTTCAGGACAACTTTAATCGCTTCTCCCGACTGCATCATTTTGAACGCCGATTCGAAATCAGCCATTTCAATCGTGTGCGTGATGATCGGTTCGAGATTCAGTTGACCCGACAGCAGAAAGTTTTCCATCTGGTACCAGGTCTCATACATTCGGCGGCCGTTGATGCCCAGCACGGTGGCCCCCTTGAAAATAATGGCATTGGACCAGTCGATGGTAATGTCGTCCGGGGGGATTCCCAGCAGCGAAGCCGTTCCACCATTGCGAAGCGCCCGGAACCCGTCGCGAATCGCGGCCGGATGCCCGCTCATCTCCAGCAGAACCTGGGGCCCTGCTCCTCCGGCGGCGGACCGGACGGGCTCCACCCAGGGTTCGGTGGCGGAAAAAGCGTCGTCGGCACCAAGTTCCTTGGCCAGCTGCAGGCGATCCGGATTGACGTCGGTCACCAGGATCCGGCTGGCCCCTGCTGCACGCGCCACGGTTACGGCCATCAATCCGATAATTCCGACCCCCGTGATCAACACAGTTTTGCCGCTGACATTGGCGGACATCACCGTGTGGACTGCGTTGCCGAGCGGATCGAAAACAGCAGCGATTTCATTGGAAATACGCGGATGGACCGGCCAGATGTTTTCTTCGGGCACGGCGACGAAAGTCGCGAAACAGCCATTGGTGTCGATCCCGAGGATTTCCACCGACTCGCAGATGTGGCCGTTGCCCGTGCGGCACTGTTCGCAAATGCCGCACCCAATGTGGCCTTCGGCGCTGACGCGCTGGCCGGGCTGGACCCGCGTGACCGCCGATCCGACTTCGGTAACGATGCCACAGAACTCATGGCCAGTCGTAATCCCGATTCGGACCCGACTCTGGCTCCACTTGTCCCATTCATAGATGTGCCGGTCAGTCCCACAGACACCCGCATGCGTGACCCGAACCAGAACCTGACGGGGTCCGATTCTGGGGACTTCGATTTCGGAACAGAAGTCCAGCCCTGGTGCGTTGCGCAGTTTTCTCAGGGCGGGCATCGTGGCAGGCAAAGTCGTCGACATGAATGTTTCCCGAAAAGTTTGGTGTGAAATCAGGTCTCAAAAATACCCGTAGCGCTGGGCGGATCCGTTCACGCGCCGGGATCTGACGCGATTTTCGGCCGGGTTACTTATAATTGGGCCACCCCTGTACCGCCGAAAAACGGGTTTGATCCCCTAAAAAATGGACATTGTATTTTCGAACCGTGAACGCTTACCACTGGTCAGGACCGCAGTGATTATTTTAAAGGAAATTCCGGTGTGATGAGTCAAAAAGGGAGCCGAAGCACGCGAACCCTCCGGTTGTGTTGGGTTTTGGCGGATGGGTACAGGACTTTCGAAGTTGTTTTCGCTGTCAGTCGGCTTGCGCCGGGCCGCCACAAATTGTGTTGTTGCTACCGGTGCGTCGGTACCGGACGGATTGCGCCGTGCCGCAACAAAAACAGGGCCTCGACAGCGGCTGACTCCTGCGGGGGTTCTTTCCCACCGGGTATTTGATATACTGGAAGCATATCCACTATATTGACGATTGCAAGCCCCGCTTTGTGGACCGGCCCACGCTCCTGCCGGGGATCCCGACGCCTTTTGGACGACGATTGTCATGGAACACATTTCCCGCCCCACACGCCAGGGGGAAAAATCGGCGGATATCGAACCGCTGAACCAGTATGTTTGCGGCCGAATTCGTCATTTGCGCCGGGAACGGGGTTGGACGCTCGACACCCTGGCGGCGCTGAGTGGCGTATCGCGCAGCATGTTGTCCCAGGTGGAACGCAGTCAGGCGAATCCGACACTGGCCGTGGCTTTTCGAATTGCCCAGGCCTTTGATTTGACGCTGGCCGACCTTGTGGCGGGAGCGTTTGGTCCCAAAGGGGTCGAAGTGATTCGGGGCGACGATGAGACTTCGGTTTTTCGGGATGACGAGCAATGCCGCATCCGGACGCTGTCGCCGCTGAATCTGGAGAAGGACGTTGAGTTCTACGAAGTCTTGCTGCATCCGGGGCAAACGCTGGAAAGCGCTGCCCATTTCGAGGGAACTCGCGAATTTGTGACCGTGCAGAAAGGAACCCTGCAAATCCACAGTGGTGAATCGGAGCAGACACTGCACAAGGGCGACTCGGCCCAGTACCGTGCGGACGTCGAGCACTCGATTCACAACCCCGGCAAGACACCAGCGGTCTTTTTTCTGGTCGACATTTACGCCAATGCCCGGATGTAGTCCCTCGGGGGTCCGATGGGGTGCTTCGGCCGCGAGCAAAATGCCTGCACTGCTTGCCAGCACGCCGTACTGAAAAAATCGTGCAGGCTCCGGATTTCGGGGGGTTTGTGGTTGGACTGGAAGCGAAAATTTCCTAAAGTCCGGCGCCAAACTCCTGTTTCTCCGAACTCCTTCCGGTGTTTTAATTTGACTGGATCATTTCATGTGCAGATGGATCAGTTTGCGGTCGGTGCTGTTTTCCATTGCGGTTGTGACCTGTCTTTGTGCCGGTTGCGGAAAGCTGGGACAAATGCGTACCCGGCAGTCACCCATGGAACTGGGTGGTGACCAGCTGCGGGTGCCGGCGGCGGTGCAAAAGGAAACGGTCCGATGGCTGGAGTCGTGGGAACAGGCCAGCAACGAAGCGACCCGCGATGGAAAACTGGTTTTGGCCGATTTCACAGGAAGTGACTGGTGCGGCTGGTGTAAAAAACTGGACCGGGACGTGTTTTCAACGGCGGAGTTTGCCAGCTGGGCAGCCGAACATGTCGTGCTGCTGAAAGTTGACTTTCCACGCAATTCACCGCAGGATCCGCAGATCCGGCAGCAAAACGAGATGCTGGCCAAACGCTACGCCCAGGATGTTCAGGGCTATCCGACGGTTCTGTTTCTGCGTCCCGACGGTACCGTGAACGGCTCCATCGGATATGTGCCTGGTGGGCCCGAGGCGTGGATCAAGGCGGCGACGGCGCGATTCCAGACTTCGCCCTGAGTTCATCGCGGCGCGAGTCCTGTTTCATCTGACCTGCGCTCCTGGCGGATGACAGGATGCTGCCTGGCATGGCCAGGACGTTCAGCCGGGTTAACCATCGTATGCCACCCGGCGGAATCAAGGCTTTTTTCGCGCGCCATTCCGGTTTTCCGTTTTCCGGATATTTCCGTATTACTCCGGACTCTGGTACGATCACGGCAACAGGGGCAGAGTGTATTCCGGATGGCCAGGGCCAGATGTCCTGTACCGGAATCTGACAACGGGAGGCAATGGCGATGCGAACTGTGCACAGGTGTGGATGGACGCTGGTCGAGTTGTTGGTGGTAATTGCGGTCATCGGAATTCTGACAGGGATGTTGCTGCCGGCCGTGCAACAGGTGCGCGAGGCGGCGCGGCGAATTCAGTGCCAGAACAATTTGCGGCAGATCGGGTTGGCGCTGCAGCACCATCACGCCGTTTTTGAGCGACTTCCTCCGGGATGGATCGCCGGAACGGATGCCGGGGTACCGGGATGGTCGTGGATGACATGGCTGTTGCCATTTGTGGAACAGCAACCGCTGTACGACCAGATTTCCTTTCGTGACAACATCGAACTGGCGCAGCATGAAGCGTTGCGAACCAGCCCCCTGTCGCTGATGCTCTGTCCCTCATCCACCTGGGCTGACGAACCGCTGGTCTCGCTGCCTGCCGGCAGTTACAGCGACCCTTATGGCCCGATGACTTTTCCCTTCAGCGTGGCCCGTTCGCAGTACGTTGGCTGTATTGGGGTATCGATTGGTTTTGATGAAATGGAGGATGGTGAGTTCTGCCCGGCACTGGTCAATATTTCAGGCAGCAACGAGGCCCTCGACGGCACGTTCTACCGCAACAGCAGAACCCGGCTGGAGGATATCGCGGACGGCACCAGCCACACCATTGCGGTCGGCGAAAGAAGCGGATTTATTTTTGATTCCACCTGGATTGGCGTGGTTCATGGATCAGAATATCCGGCGTGGCGAATTCTGGCCTGGACAGGTGAACCCCCCAATAACAAACCTTCCAGCGAAGTTCACTTTCACTGGTACGCCCAGTTCAACAGTGCGCATCAGGGCGGGTTGACCAATTTTGTTCTGCTGGATGCGTCGGTACAAACCGTGGCCGACACGGTGGACCCGGCTGTTTTCCAGGCCGCGGGAACCATTTTTGGCGATGAACTGGTCGGCGACCCGTGGCAATAGTCGTCTGTCAACATCGGATATCAGGCTATTCACGTGAGCCGTTGGGGCGTTAGCCCCGGTTCGTACCATAAGCCGTTTGGGCGTTAGCCCCGGTTCGTGCCGTAAGCCGTTGGGGTGCCAGCCCCGGTTTGTCCCGAAGAACCGCGGCCAGCGTCACACCAGCCCACCCCAAAAGCAAAAGTTGACAGTGCAACAGTCAGCCGGGGACGGACTGAATCGTCACGAATATGCCGGATGTGCCGGATAGAACCTCAATCCTGCGATTCCACCCGTGCGAACCAGCATCGTTTTGCTTCCAGGAACCAGGGCAAAACGTAGGCTTCGGCAGTGCCCAAACCCGTGCGGGCCCGCTCCCATCCGGAATGGCCTTGCGGTCCACTTCGATGGGTTCGGCCAAATCACATTGGCATGGTGTCGGCCTGGTGGACAAGGTTGCGGGCCCTGACTGGGCGGGACCGGAAACCTTGTCCACTGCCTGATGCTGCTGATTGATGCGTCCGTCCCCATCTCACGAACACCAGGAAAGCCCATGTCAGTTGCTTCATTCGCGGATGCGCCAGAACAGTCGGACGCTGCCCAGGCAGCTGTGACTCACAGGAAGATTCTGCATCTGGTTAATGGCGAGCACTATTCGGGCGCCGAGCGCGTCCAGGATTTGCTGGCCCTCAATCTGCCGGCATGTGGGTACGACGTCGGGTTCGTCACGCTCAAGTCCGGACGATTTGAGAGCAACCGGAAAAGCACATCGTCACCGATCTATCCGGTGCCCATGAAATCGCGACTTGATCTGTCGTGTGCCAGCAAAGTAGCGCGGATTGTGCGACAGGAAAATTACGAACTGATTCACGCACACACTCCGCGTTCCCTGCTGGTGGCCGCTCGCGCGGCGCGAATCGCGCGGAAGCCGCTGGTTTATCATGTTCACAGCCCGGTCGGGCGCGACTGTGGAAACTGGTTGAGGAACCGTTTTAATACCTGGATCGAGTCGCGCATGTTGCGTCAGTGCGCCCAGATCATTTGCGTCTCATCCAGTCTGTGCGAGTACATGCGCGGGATGGGGCATCCGCCCGAACGGCTGGCTGTCGTGCACAATGGAGTTCCGGTCGACCGGGGACCGATGCCGGAATGGCCTGACAACGGGGTGTGGACGATTGGCTCGGTTGCGCTGTTTCGCCCCCGCAAAGGGCTGGAGACGCTGATCCGGGCCCTTTCAGTCCTGCGTGAGAAATCTGCCGAATCGGGGCGCAAGTTCCGTTTGTTGGCGGTCGGACCGTTTGAAACACCGGAATACGAGCAGGAAATCAGGGCACTGGTTGCCCAGCTGGGAGTTGGGTCAATGATCGAGTGGACCGGTTTCGAAACCGATGTCCGGGGGCGGCTGCAACAGATGCAGGTCCTGTCGTTACCCAGTCTGTATGGCGAAGGCTTGCCGATGGTTGTGCTGGAAGCCATGGCTGCCGGATTGCCCGTGGTGGCCAGCGACGTGGAAGGCGTTCCCGAAGCCATCCGCGATGGTGTTGATGGAATCCTGGCAATTCCTGGAGACAGTCAGGATCTGGCAACTAAAATGGCCGCGCTGGCCGCTTCCCGCACGGATTGGGCCAATATCAGCCGCAATAGTCGCGAGCGGCAGCGCGAAAGTCTGTCCGAATGGTCGATGACCCGTCGCATCGGAGAAATTTACGACCGGATATTGAAGACGTAATACTCAGGTCACGCCGCACGGCGCTGAAACTCGTCTTCGATTGCCTTGCGCAGATGGCGTCCACAGGTACTTTCTGCCAAATCGACAATTTTGTCGCCGTAGTCGTCGAAACGATACCGCGAGTGAACGCGTTCCTGCGAACGGGTTCGCATGCCAGACGCCAGTTCCGGCTGGGTGGCCAGCATCCGCAGGGCGTTGGACGCTTCCTGGTAATCGGCATAGGGCACTGCAATTCCGGCACCACCTGCGATCGCCTCAACGGCTCCGCCGGAACTGTCAAAGGCGATGATGGGCAACCCGGCAGCCATGGCCTCATGAATCACACAGGGAAACGGATCGACCCGCGACGACATCAAAAACGAGTCGGCACCGACAAAATACGGTTCCACATCCGGACGTTCCCCGATGAAATGCACATTGTGGAAGCAACCGGATTTTTCCAGATCAATCTGGACATAGTGGTAGGGCGAATGCGTCCAGCGGTGACCTTCGCCGACCCAGACGAAATGCACGGGGCGTCCGCACCGTCCGTCGGCCAACAGGTGTCGCGCGACGTTTACGAAATGGTCGATTCCCTTGCGCAAATCGAGCGTGCCGCATCCGAGCACGAGGAAAGTGTCTTCCGGCAAATTCAGTTCGGCCAGTATTTTCCTGCGGGCATCACGGCGGCTGATTTTGGTTGCGAAATCCGGATTGAGCAGGCCCTGGGGCAGAACCACCGACTTGCCGGTAGGAATCGGCGATTTGGCTTCGGCCGCTTCGCGAACCGCGTGTACGGGAAAGATGACTTTGTTGCTGTAGGAATAGACGTTCTGGTAGTCCTCTTCGGAATAGCTGGACGGCAGCTCGTGGACCAGAAAGATGATCGGGATGCCCATGGCCGCGATTTCTTCGGCAATAAAGCGCGACTCCATGCTGTTGCAGATTGCGAGTGAGGGTAGCGGGCCCTTGTTGCGATGCACGAATTTCTGGACCTTGCGCTTGACTTCGTCGCAGGTTTTTCGCGGCACATTCAGGCAGTCCACTTCGGAGTATTTCTGGAACTCCGTGGCGAGGTGGCCGCCGCTGTGCAAAATGGTCTCACAGCGGATGTCGCAGTTTTTCTGGAAGTGTTTGAGGATATTCAGGATGATCATCGGAGCTCCCGTCCGGGTCGCTTCGTGCGAAACAAACAGGACGCGCGGACG
>JBGSVU010000167.1:0-8508 GCA_041752775.1 Pirellulaceae bacterium
TCACCAGCAACTCAAATATCTGCGCGGCATCGACGTTGCCCGAAGAAATTTTCGCCCTGAGTTGATCCAGTTCCATCCCATGGTGATAATCAACTGCCCAAAATTCCCGCAAGACCAGTTTCCGCAGATTGGACAGCTACGTTACGACTTGTCTTCGGGAATCACTGTGGAACTGATGGCAGTCGGCGACAGAAGCATTGACAATATGGTTTTTTCTTCTCAAGACAAGTGGTTCGCCGTTGGAGTTGACACCGGTGATATTACACTTTGTGAATTTGGTGAAGGGAATGTTCGATCGACGTTGCGAGGTCACGAAAAACCAATCAAGAAGATTGTTTTCAGCGAAAATGGCCGATTTTTGAGTTCGTTCTCTGTTGATGGAGAATTGAGAGTTTGGAATTTGATTTCGAATACTTGCGTCAACTCAACTCAACTAACAGACAGACACGACGTGGATTTGGTGTTTGGACCTGCAAACCAATTGTCTGTGGGCGATCAAAATGGGATGGTAGTTTGGGATTTTTCAACTGGCAAAATACTTGGGGGAAACACAGACTGGAAACCAGACCAGAAAAAGGAATCACCCGAAGAAAGCAGGCAGATTACATATGAAAGCAACCGAGAGGCTTGGATTTACGGCGATTTTTTAAACCGGAAATACCTGACTATCCCGGATGGCATCCCGGAAACGAGTGAGCAGGAACTGGCTTACCGACGATCGAAGGCCCGGCTCGATCCTGGTTGGCATCGGCAACTAGCTCGTATGGCCGATCGGGATCAGGAATGGTACGCGGCGGCTTTTCATTGGGCTTGGGTCTTGAAATTGGAACCCGAGCAAACCGACGCCTGCGACGGACTTCACCTGGCTTTTGAACGGTTTTCGCTGGCGACTCCAAACGACGGATGGAAGGCCATTGATATCATGCAACCGATTGTACGCGAGATGCTAAGTCTCCCTCGAGGAACCGTGACCGATTTCGGATATTATTACTCCCCGTGGAATGACGAATTGCGGCAAAGGATTCGCGATCAGTTAAATAAGCCTTCGGAAATAGATTTTCAATCTAAGATTTGGCAAATCGAAACGCTTCAGTTGCGCGAGATCGCACCGCATTTTTATGAAGATGCGGTTCGGCGAGGCAGCGCAATTTCGTTTGTCGAAACGGTGGCTTTGGTCGAGTTTTGGTCGGGCAACTATGAAGCCGCGCGATTCTCGGCGACAAAAGTTGATGAGCTGAAATCAATGGCCAGGAAAGACCACGCTGACCGCGTTTCAGAACGTGCCGCGCGCGAGCAAAACAAAGAACTGTTTACAGAACCACTCCCCGTCCTGGAGGAAGTTCCCCCTGTCGAATTGGCGATTCTCGCCTTGAGTTGCCATCACTTGGGGCAGGAGGCCGACGCCCAACTGTACCGTCAGCGATTCGATGGGGCGATGAAATCCGGCAAGTTTACTAATGACGTCGAGTGCCAACTGCTTGGAGTAGAAATCAAAAACACTTTGGGACCAGTCGATGATGCAAAAACACCGGAGGGATTTCCATGATGTGCATAAATTAGCGAATTTAATTGGTAATTGATTACCGTATTTGAATTGATCTTGCCTGAAAAATCGATTTTGGGGGTCCATCCGGGATTATTGTGGGTTTGGCAAGATTATCCGCCAAGGAGAACCCTCATGCAAGACAAAGAACTTTGCCAGCAGATACTTGGTTTGAAATCGCCGTGGTCGGTCGAGGAAGTGGAGCTGGATGTTGCGAAGTCAGAGATACGAGTCAATGTTACTCACCCTCGCGGGGCCAAGTTCAAGTGCCCTGAATGCCAAACCGCTCTGGCCTGTCATGACCACGTCGAGGAGCGTCGCTGGCGGCACTTGGATTCATGCCAGTTCAAAACAATCCTGACCGCCCGTGTACCTCGTGTGAAATGCCCGGAGCATGGGGTCAAAGTCGTCGATGTCCCCTGGGCCGAGAAACACAGCCGATTCACGATACTCTTTGAGCGATTGGCGATCGATGTTTTGCTGGCCACACAAACGGTCAAGGGCGCGATGAGCATTCTGGGGACGAAGTGGGATCAAACCTGGAACATCATCGTGCGGGCTGTCGCGCGAGGCAAGAACCGGAAATTGAACAAATTGCTTCCCCGAATCGGCCTCGATGAAAAGGCTTTCAAGAAGGGACAAAACTACATCACTTTGCTCTACGATTTGGACAACAGCACTGTCGAAGCGATCAGCCAGGGCAATGATGCCGAAGCGGCAAATGCCTGTTTTTCCCAGCTTTCCAAGGAACAAATCCAGTCCGTCCAAGCCGTCGCAATGGACATGAGTGCGGCTTACGTCAAAGCGACCCGTGAGACCATTCCGCTGGCCGAAGAGAAAATTGTGCACGATCGTTTTCATGTGATGCAGTTGGCCACCAAGGCCGTCGATCGCGTGCGCCGCGGCGAACACAAACAACTCAAGGCCAAGGGTGATGACCTTTTGACCAACACGCGGTACCTGTGGCTCTCCAGCCAAGAGAACCTGACTCAAAAGCAAAGGGAATTGTTTGACGAAGTCTACACCACTCAACTGCAAACCGGAAAAGCCTGGGCCTACAAGGAAATGCTTCGCGAACTCTGGAATCACCCCAACGCGCGAGACGCCACTTCCTACTTCAAGGACTGGTACCGTCGCGTGATCCACACCGCCTTGGAGCCGATGAAGGCGGTTGCCCGAACAATCAAGGCGCGTTTGGGCAATGTCGTCAGCTACTGCACGCACCGAATCACCAACGCAGTGGCCGAAGGAATGAACAGTAAGATCATGTCGATCAAACGCCGCGTCGGTGGCTTCCGAAACATCGAAAATTTCAAAGCCGCCATCTACTTTTACTGTGGTGGCCTAAGCTAAGGGCTTGCAAATGAATAACTCGGTCAATTGTAATACTCAAGTTTCTTGACGGATCTCATAGTTCCACTCGCCGTGAAACTTGTTGCGGTGAATTTGTACGTCTTCCAGTTCGGCATCGCTGACTTTGATTTTGGCATCATATGTTCTTTCATCAAGCCAGGCATGCACTTCCAGTCCGGACTCGGTGCGGGTGTTCGAAATCAGGTTGATCACAATTTCGAGGGTCTCCAGTGGCACGCCCTGCCAGTTGCGGGTGATATGGCAGAAAAGCCTGTGCTCGATCTTGTTCCACTTGCTGGTCCCGGGCGGGTAGTGACTTACTTCGATCGTCATTCCAGTTGAATTGGCCAGTTTCTGCAACTCAACCCTCCATAGCCGTGTGCGCGGACTGTTGCTGCCGCCGCTATCGGCCGTGACGAAGAGTCGACTGGCAGCAGGGAATCGTTTTTTGCCAAGCTTCTGCCACCATCTCCGGATCGCAGCCACGGCAAACTGTGCGGTATCGCGACTGATTCCAACGCTGACAAACCCTTCGTTGTTCTGCAGATCGTACACGCCGTACGGTATCGCCTTGCCGAGTTCCTTTTTTGGAAAGTCGTGCGTTTCCACTTCAACGGGATTTTTCGATTTGCGAAGTACCCGACCAGAATTCTTCAGATTCCCCAGCACTTCCTTCTTCTTCGTGTCCACTGAAATCGACGGTTCTGATTTCCTCGAGAAGTGTTTGAAACGCCGGGATATGAACTCAAACTGGGCGTTGCGGTCTGGATGTTGCTTGCCCTCGACAGTCTTGCGGTTGGATTGCAGGCTGTAGCCCATGTTATTGAGCATCTGGCCAACTTTGGTGCTGCTGATGTTAAACCCCTGCCGCTGAAGTTCCCTGGCAAGTACACGCGTACTCTTGATGGTCCATCGCAGCGGCGACTGGGGGTCGCCGCGAGTTCCTGAATCAACAAGCCGATCAAGCGCCTTTGTCAGTCCCAGTTGTTCCTGTTCTCGCGATTTTCTCCCACCACCAGATCGACGCTGCCGATGTGGCGGAAGTACTGGTGACGACTTCAGTTCCGCAATTCCGTTCTGGATGGTAGAACGGGAGATGCCGGTTGCCTGAGATACCATGCCAATTCCTCCCCAGCCAATCGACATCGCCTCTGCTGCAGCCCAGCGACGGCTGCCTCGCTCGTCCAACTCCAGCAAGACCGCGTTATATTTGAAACCAATCGTTTTGATCAACTCTGCATTCGACATATGCCAATTGATCACAAAAACGGCACAACGGTGTCAATCCCAATTTGACTGATTTATTGTTTTGCAGATCCTAAGCTAAGCCTACACCCACGATAATCCCGGATGGACCCTTTATTTGATCTCTCAACGTTTCGCGTATTAGTTTTGGATTGTGTGAAAGGGCGAATGGCGGATCACGACGATTTAACCGGTTTACTTTTGGGTCCAGTCACCAATAACGTCCGCGGACATCGTGCGTTGGCTGGCGAGGTGCCTGTAGGGGATTTTTGGGCTTGTGAGTTGTTGGTTAATAAGAGTGGTGCGCTTTTCGCGTGTCCGCTTTTCGCTATAAACCGTGATAACTTGAGAGGGATTTCCGAAAGCTGTAACTTCACTGATAGTAGTGCCACGCGTTGGCTCGGGCGATATACGCCCGCCGGGTTTCACGGTTTTTGGGGCAGGAGCGAGTTCAAAGTTCTGCCTGCCCGGCATTTGAGGAGACGTCGAGCTTCGGAATTCACCGAGAAATCACTTGAAATACCCGACATTTTCAGTTTTAGCTGATGGCCAGTGAAAATCTCACTCTGACCCAAATTGACGAAATCTGCGACCAGTTCGAGGCCGGATGGAAGCCCGGTTGCTCGCCGGCTGACCTGGTACAGTTTGTGCAAAATCACATTGTGGTGTCGAGCGATTCGTTTCCGGAACTGTTTCTGGAACTGGCGCAGATCGAGATCGAACATTGCTGGAAGAATCTCGCCAGCCGGGTTTCCCGCCAGTTCCAGAATGATCCAGCGGGGTTCTCTTTCGATGGCCACAATTTGGCCAGTTGGCATGACCCGATCAAGGCATTGCCCGATCCATATCGAAACGGCGATTTTTTGGGAAGCCTGGGCGAATGCGAATTGAAAAGTCGTTGCCGGTTTGGGGATGTTCCACCACCGATGGACTACGGTGTTCCGGAATCGGACTTGCCGCGATTTCAGAAACTGATGCCCGTCGTATCGCTTCGACAGGGTGGTATGCTCACCTTTAAGTCCGCATTCTGGAGCGGGCTGCAGGTGGGGCGGCAGCAGCAATCGGTCTTTTGAGATTGAAACTCGTTCTGCGGGCGGGAATTCCATAATGGTTGAACCCGGCCATTGGGTTTTCACCAGTTTTCCGCTCGCGATTGAACTGTCCGGTTGCGTGGCGAGATTTCAACGCCCATCGCTCGAATAAACCCGAAAAAACGGACAATTTATGTCCTGGGGTGGCAGGCCCCTTATAATCGGCTGTTCAGTTTGACCAACCCAGTCTCGTCGATTGGCCATTGTAGTTAGAAACAACCCGTAACGACCGGAGAATGATTTTGACTGCACGACTGGTTATGGCCCAATTGGGCAACTGTTCTCGTGCCGCTCCGAGACTCCAGACTCGCGCTGCCAGCATTCCGGCCTGACAGACCGTGGCTCCCGTTGCCATCGGATTGCCTTCCCTGAAAACCGTCGGACAGCAAACAAATGCCTTTTCAAAATCCTGAACGGGTTTGGTGGGGAGAATCGCAGCACCACCTACGTGACATCCCAGTTCACCAAGAAGAGTCACGTATTCCTGAAAGCAGGACTCGACTGAAAAACCAATGACCGGAAATACGTCGACACCGATGGTTTCCGCACCCTCGGGGAAATTGCGGTGCAGCGACAGACTGAATTGGCCATTTTTTCCGGACGTAACTTCGGGCTTCCACGAGACTGGACATTGAAATTCCACTAGCCCATTGCCGGGAGTGTGTGTTTGCAATGCTTCGGCCAATTCCCTGCTCGGGTCTCCGGCCAGAGTCAGGGAAGATGCGATTTGCGAACAGAGTTCACCAGTCTCCCTGTCGCATCGGGCATCTGCTCTGGCTTCCAGTTTGTAAACGAAAGATCCATCCTTGATGATCTTCGAACGGCAATTGAACGAATGACCATTTTGTTTTGAAGTGGACAACATTTGGGCTTCGAATTCTGGCCGATTCGGGTTTTCAGAACGAAGAACAACCTGTTCGCCGCAAACAACAGATTCAATCTCGGCAATGTCGCCTACAGCCAATTCATCCTGTAACTTCGACGAAAACAAACGAACGGTTACTGGCCCTGTAGACGGCTTCTTCCACTCATTCTTCAAATCCAACAGACCTTTTGCAGTCGAATGATCCTGAACCGGAACCTGTTGAAAACCTGCAGGTACGCCGAGCATGACGGCGACATCGCCAGAGTCACTGTTCAAAAAGGCGATCGGCTGAAATGTTTCTTTGGTGGTTAGCACTATTTAATGCTCCTTTTAATTCGAGCGGCTCCCCAAACGGCGGTGGAGACCAGGGACGTGGCTCCGCTGTAAATGACTTGCAGTCCCATATGCACCGGATTTCCACCCGTTGACAGGATACCGGTCAGAAATGAAGGAATCTCCCAGTCGGTCATCATGCTCGCCCACGGCATTCCGTCATTGCCGTAATCTTCAGGGCGAAACTTCCAGTCATGCTCAAGGTAGTACGGGCTCATGTCCATTCCAAATATTGAATCCGGAATCCACCAGGCTGAGCTGTTACCCGCCCCGGGGTTCATGGGTGATCCCAAGTCAATCAGTCCACCCAGCAGATACCAATTGCCAGGTTGTGCAGATCCACCCAATGTGCCCGTGTCACCATCGGCCTGAAAAATGTCCCGAAGCCAGTCGGGAGCATCCCAAAGGTCGTTGTACTCCTCGGGAGAAAGCGACATCCCTTTCTCCGGATCCCAGGCATACCCATCTTCGGTCTTGAATGGAGTAGTTGACATTGGATCTTCGGGAACGTGGTCACCCACCTGCATGTCCTTGATGGCCTCGGCTTCACGAATGGCGTGCGGGTCATTGGGGTCAACTTTGTATCCACCGATATCCAGTTTGCCATCCTTGTCCAGCTTGCCAGATTCAGTTGCTCCACCGGTGCTTGAGGTCGTGCCGGTCGAACCGGGGCCTGCAGGACCCGATGGGGCACCATTGCTGTTGACGTTCGGTTTGGCTGCTGCCTGGGGGGGGCTGATGGAGGCGACCGCGCCGCCGACCAGAATGGATGGAGCGCCTTTGACCATCACACTGGGGACCGCGGTACTGGCCGTCAGAAAGGCGGTGGGCAATTCGGCAGACAGGACGGTTGCCGCACCTTGCAAGATCGGTTTTCCGGGGGCTGGAGCCTTGGGCCCCGCAACCATATCGGTGATTCGGGAGACTGGCAGTCCTTCGAACAGGATGTTGGCGACGCCCATCAGACTCAGGTCCGCTCCGTCATCCGAATCAGCTATCCGCACGGCGGGCAGTCCGGCGCCCTGGGCCTCGCCAGAAAAGAATTTTTTCAGTTTCGACATCATCCCGTCAGGATCGGACACCGCTTCCTTAATCTTGTCTTTGTTGTCGTTGACCGCTTTGTGAGCAATCTGTTCGGCCGCCGAAGATTCGTCATCGACTTTCCACTGGCTCAACAATTTGTCCGCAGCGCTGTCCAGTGCGTCGGCTCCGATGGCGCCGAGGTCCGGACCACCCCCTTTTCCAAAACAACCGTCCGTGATGTTTCCCGCGCCCGCACCCGCTCCGCCTATGCCTGGCAAAAGCCCACCAAGTACATCGGTGGCATTATTGAGTGGACCGGCCCAGCCGCCGGTTCTCATCAGGTCGGCAAGTGCAGCACCGCCCTGTCCCCCGGCCAGGCTGGCAAGTGATGAAAGACCCGAATTTCCTCCGCCGGCGGCCGACAGCAGGCTGCTCAATCCCGCGTTTCCCAACGAGCGAACAACTGCATTTGCATTTCCGCCCGACAACAAACTTCCCAACAAGCTTCCGGTCGCTCCCATCCCCGCAGCTCGGAGTGCCGTGCCCATGGCTGCTCCAAAAATCCCCGACGCGACCGGGTTGGGAACCTTCATCGTGCCCATGACCGAATCGAGCAATCCACCTGGAGCACCAGCGAGCATCGCTTGAGTGGCAGAATTCCCCAACCATTCGGCGGCCATTTTTGGTGGCATTTGCCGGGCCATTCCCTTGATCATTTGTTCGGCACCGCCGCCGCCATCACTTTTTGGCAGTCGATCCATTGCAGCAAAGCCGCCCAATGAACCCACCGATCCACCCTCAATTTTGACTGGCGATCCAGGAATAAATGGCAATGCGGAAAAGCCGGATTCGTGAGGAATCCCCACAAACGTCTTGCCGGCTTCGTCCGCGAAAACTGGCCTTGCCGGAGTTGGCATTGAACTGGACTCGTGATTTTCCCAGGCACCGCTGGAAAAATAACTGTTCAGATCGGCCTGATACCGGTCGTTGCGCGCGAATTCATATCCGGTGAGTTTCATGATTCAGGGCTTTTGTTTGAAGATTAATAATCCTGA
>JBGSVU010000168.1:0-6977 GCA_041752775.1 Pirellulaceae bacterium
GGCACTCCCCGAAAGGCCTCCCGCGCCCGCTGGCAGTACGCCAGCGTTGCGCGGTCCGGCCGGCGGCCGATCTCGCCGCCCGGCGAATAGGCATCGCTGTTGCGGACCTTGCGATTCGCCGTGTAGTGGTTGATCATCGAGTCCATGTTGCCGGCGCTGATGCCGAAAAACAGCCTCGGGCGACCTAACTCACGCCATGCGTCACAGTTGCGCCACTCGGGTTGCGACACGATCCCGACGCGATACCCGGCGGCCTCCAAAGTCCTCCCGAGAATCGCCATCGCAAAACTGGGATGGTCAATATAGGCATCCCCGGTGACAAAAACGACATCCAGTTCGTCCCAGCCACGCTGGCGGGCCTCGTCCATCGACATCGGCAGGGGCCGCGCGGCAACCGGACCGGTGCAAACCCGGTCTCCAGCGTTGGGCTTCATCCCCCGTCGTGGCGGGACTGGCGCTGTCTGGCCGGAAGCCGGGAGCGACTCCAGCCGCGCACAGTCGGTCTGGCCAGGCTGGACAATCGGAAGTTGCATTTTTTTGTGTCAGAAAACGGGAAAACAGGAATCTCCCATGATCCGCTTTCTGCACCGAATTTGCAACGAACAATTCCGGATTTCTTCGCGGAACAGTCCCGAAAACCGAGACAGATCTTCTGAATTGCCGGTTTAATGCCAGGATTCCGTCCGGCGTCACACAATCTCGCCCGCCGGGCCGGACACGTCCAGCAGTGTTACGGTGATCGTCCAGTCCTTGACCTGCACCTGTTCCATGTCATAAACCATGCCCGGTTCTTCTTCGGCATTCACCACATAGTCATCACCGCCGACCGTGCGAAAGACGTAGTCCAGCTCCGATGTGTCGATCCCGGCCAGCGGCCCCAAAACCGGATGCTCGATGCCCACAACCGTGGCCGACCGCAGCTGCGGCACATGATCATCGGAGACCGTCCGGTTGAACAACTGCAGCGGGGGCCGCTGTGCCATCGACCCGGAATCTTCAGGCGTTTGGGGATCGGCATAAAACCAGAACTCGCCTGCCTGCCCCAACTGCAGCGACTGGTCATTGCAATGCCAGCCCGGTTTCCAGAATGCGGTGCGGATTTCGCTGCGGTGACTGTCGGCGGCGGGAGCCGGCGTGGCTGCGGGAACAGCGTCGTAAGGTCCGTTCCGGTTCGGTCCGCAGTCACTCATCGGATCATTTCACAAAGGGGTTCTGGTTTTGAAACGGTTGCCGACGCTGATTATAGCTGTTCCCCAGGCGGCAGTGGGGCACACAAGCCCCGGTTTCGCCGAGGGGACTGTCCGGGTTAAGATCGCCGGAACTCCAACCTCCATTCTTCCGCCTGGAAAAAACATGCAGAAAACGGGACCGAAGCTGGGTTCGCACACTTCCACGTCGGGCGGGCTGTATCGGGCCGTCGAAATCGCCGCGGAAGTCGGCGCCGACTGCGTTCAGATTTTCACGGGCAATCCCAACCGCTGGGCGATTCCCGGAACCGGTACGGCACTCCAGGACGCTGACGTGCGCCGGTTTCGCGAGGCTCTCGCCGAACATGGCATCTCCGATCCGGTCTCGCACGCGTCGTACCTGATTAATTTTGCCAGCCCCGACAGTGCGCTGCGCGAAAAAAGTGTGAGTGCCATGTGCGTCGAACTGGAACGGGCCGAACAGCTGCAGCTCGGTGGCGTGGTAGTTCATCCCGGTGCCTTCACAAAAAGCTCCGAAGCGGAAGGGATGCGCGCCATCACCCTGTCCCTGAAAGAAACCCTGCAACAAACAGGCGGCATGCGGACGCGGATTCTGCTGGAAAATACCGCCGGTCAGGGCAGCTGTCTGGGATGGGATCTTTCCCAGCTTCAGGCGATGCTGGACGGTGTCGGGGGCGACCCGCGAGTCGGCGTTTGCATCGACACCTGCCACGCATTTGCGGCGGGATACGACCTCGCATCGGAAACCGGATTCCGGGATTTCATCGACCAGCTGGAACGCTGCGTGGGAATCGGCCGGGTCGCTGCCATTCATTTGAACGACAGCAAAAAAGAACTGGGGTCTCGCGTGGACCGTCACGAGCACATCGGCGAAGGCGCAATCGGGCTGGAAGCCTTTCGTCGACTGCTGAACCATCCACGGCTGGCACAGATCCCGATGTACCTGGAAACGGAAAAAGGTGAACGGGACGGCGTGGCGCTGGACACGATCAACCTCGGTGTGTTGCGGGGCCTGATCGGGCACCCCGAAAAATCGCAAAAAGGCTGAATTGCCTGGCAATTCCAATAGCCAGAAAGTGGTTGGGGCATTAGAATCACCAGAACTGGGTCTGAGTTGTGTCGGCGGGAAGAATGCAGCATTGTTTCCGGTTCGGGTAGGCGATGTCCCAGATCATCTGATGACAAACAAACATTAATTCCAGCGCCTCCCCGGAATAGCGCCCCTTCCATGAATGTTTTCAGCCAGTCGTATATCGACGAGTTGTTTGACTCTTTTCAAAACGATCCTGCCTCGGTTGCCCCGGAGTGGCAGCAGTATTTCAGGGACTTCGAAACTGGCCGCAGCGGATTGCCTGCCAAATCCGCCAACGGAGTCGCTCCGGTACAGACTACGGGCGGTCACCCGGCTGGCCCCGGCGACAACAGCCCGATGGCGGATGCCGTTCGGCAGGACCGGGTCGACCAGCTGATTCGCGGTTTCCGGGTGCGCGGGCATTTGCACGCCGAACTCGATCCGCTCGGCCGCAAACGGGCGCCCAACCATGAGCTGTTGCCGGCCAATTACAACCTGATGCCGGAAGATTTCGACCGCGTGTTTTCTTCCACAACGATTGAAGGCGACAACGCTCGGACGCTGGAAGAGATCTTCAATCTGTTGCAGGCAACCTACTGCCGCTCGATCGGCGTGCAATTCATGCACATCGATGACCACGGCGTCCGGAACTGGCTGCAAACCCGGATGGAACGTACCGGCAACCGCTGCCAGCTGACGCGCGAACACCAGATCCGGATTCTGTCCCGCCTGACCGATGCCGAGTTGTTCGAAGAATTCACCCGCCGCAAACACATCGGTGCCAAGACCTTTTCGCTGGAAGGCGCCGAGACCCTGATCCCGCTGATGGACCTCGTGCTGGAAAAAGCTGGTCAGCACAACGTCCGCGAAGTCGTCATCGGAATGCCACATCGCGGGCGGCTGAACGTGTTGGCGAACATCATGGGCAAACGCGCCCGCAACATTTTCTGGAGTTTCAACGACCCCGACCCGGAGAACCATCGCGGGGGCGGCGACGTGATGTACCACATGGGTTACAGCAACAACTGGGTCACCGGTTCCGGCAGGGAAGTCCACCTGTCACTCTGCTTCAACCCCAGCCACCTCGAATTCGTCAACCCCGTCGCGATCGGCCGCTGCCGGTCGAAACAGGACCGCTTTGGAAACAGCGACCGCAACGAATGCATGACCGTGCTGATGCATGGCGATGCCGCTTTTGCGGGCGAAGGCATCGTCCAGGAAACGCTGAACCTCAGCGAACTGGAGGCCTATCGCACCGGCGGCACGCTGCATGTGGTGCTGAACAACCAGGTCGGTTTCACCACCTGTCCGGAACAGGGCCGCTCGACGACTTACGCCACCGATGTGGCCAGAATGCTGCAGATTCCGATCTTTCATGTCAATGGCGAAGACCCCGAAGCCGTGGCCCAGGTGGTCGACCTGGCGATGGACTTTCGCGAAAAATTCCGCCGCGATGTGGTCATCGACATGTACTGTTATCGCAAACTGGGTCACAACGAAAGCGATGAACCGCGATTCACCCAGCCACTGATGTACCAGGAGATTGACCGTCGCCCGACCGTCCGCGACCAGTATGTCAAACGCTTGCTGAAACTGGGCCAGGTCACACAGGAAGACGCCGACAAAATTGTGGCGGCGAGAAAAGAGACGCTGGAAGGCGAGTTCGAAGCCGCCCGCAACGAGAATTACGTCGCCGACGTGCAGACGCTCGATGGCATCTGGAGTGGCTATTCCGGCGGCGCCGAACCCGATGTGACCGAAGTCACAGCGGTCCCATTGACCGTGTGTTCCGATCTGCTGGAAAAGATCGGCAGTTACCCGGACGATTTCAGTATTTTCCGCCGGCTCGCACCAGTTATCGAAGCCCGTCGCGAAATGGCTCGCGGAGAACGCAATGTGGACTGGGCCTCGGCCGAACTGCTGGCCTTTGCCACCCTCGCTGTCGAAGGCCACCCGGTGCGGATGACCGGCCAGGATGTCGAACGGGGGACTTTTTCCCAGCGTCACGCGGTTCTGAACGATTCGGAGAATGGAACCCGCTACGAGACGCTGCAACATCTGGCTCCCGACCAGGCCCCTGTGCTGATCGCCAACAGCCCCCTGTCCGAAACCGCGGTCCTCGGATTCGAATATGGCTACAGCCTGGACCAGCCCGATTCGCTGGTGCTGTGGGAAGCCCAGTTCGGCGACTTCTGGAACGTCGCCCAGGTCATTGTCGACCAGTTTATCAGCAGCGCCGAAGACAAGTGGCGCCGTTACAGCGGCATCACGATGCTGCTGCCCCACGGATTCGAAGGCGCCGGGCCGGAACATTGCAGCGCCCGGCTGGAACGCTTCCTGACGCTGGCCGCCGAAGGCAACATGCAGATCGTGATTCCCAGTACAGCGGCACAGCATTTCCATTTGCTCCGTCGCCAGGTCATTCGCAAATGGCGCAAACCGCTGGTGATCCTGACACCGAAAAGCATGTTGCGCGAGCCCTACGTGGCCTGCCCCCTCGGCGATTTTGCCTCCGGAAGTTTCCAGAAAGTCCTCGACGATCCGCGCCGGGAAGAAATCACGCCACCGCGGCACATCGTGTTGTGTAGCGGAAAAATTGGCATCGACCTGATGAAACACCGCGACGAAAACGGACAGCTGGACTTTGCGATCGTCCGCATCGAACAGCTGTATCCTTTCCCGGCCCGCGAGCTGGAAAAAATCCTCAGCTCGTACCCGGACGACACTCCCGTCGTCTGGGCCCAGGAGGAACCGCGGAACATGGGCGCGCTGTACTTCATGAAAATCCGCTGGGAAGATTTTGGACTGGACCGCTTTGGAAAACTGCATCTGCAAAGCCGCCCGGAATCTGCCAGCCCTTCAACCGGATCCAAAAACGCCCACAAACTGGAACACCACGACCTGATCGAAGCCATCGTGGCCGGACCATCCGTCCAGCAGCGGTTCCCCACGCGTGTCTGATTGCCACACCGTATTGTTTCCAGCATCCAGCCGCCGCGATCGCCAGCCGTTCATCCCTTGTGGGCCGGCACCGCGTCGGCACCCGATGACCGCTTCCCGCCTGAAGTCCGCTTTCCGACTGGAACGAAGGGGTCAGGCTTCTGCGGAAAAAATGGTCAGTGGTTCAGTTCCGGCCTTCAGAATCCCGCCCTCCTGCGCGCAGCGTTCCAGTTGCCGCAAACTGGCTGCTCCCGTCTCGCCCAAACAGGTCGTCCACTCGTTGACATACAGCCGGACATGCTGCAGCAGGACATCGTCACCGAATTCCTGGGCGTGCTGGCGCATCAGGGGCAGCGCCCTTGCCGGATCGGCATGAGCCCAGCGCAACGAGTCACCGATCGCGGCCACGGTCCTGGCAACGACATCCGCTGGCAGCGACCGGTTGGCCAGAATTCCACCCAGCGGCAACGGCAATCCGGTTTCCTGCTCCCAACGCGTGCCAAGATCCTCGACCAGAAACAGGTTGCGATCCTGCCACGTGAAGCGTCCTTCGTGAATGTACACGCCGAGGTCGGCGGCACCGGCTTCCAGTTCCGGCATGATCTGTGAAAAAACCACCTGTTCCAGTTTCGTGCCATCGCACCGCAACAGGTCCCCGTAGAAAAGCCGCAACAGCAGCGTTGCCGTTGTGGTTCGGCCCGGCGCCAGCACGCGAACGGTTCGTTTCGATTCCGGATGCTGGAGAGATTTCGGATGCCAGCCGTCCACCGACGCCAGCAACAGCGGGCCCACACCGAATCCAAGCGCCGATCCCACCGGCAAAATCAGCGTTCGGTCCGACAGAAAAAGCGCCGCGTGAAAACTGGCTTTGGCAACATCCAGCCGATTCTGGTCCAGCGCCTGGTTCAACTCATCGATGTCCAGCAGTTGAAACCGGAAATCAACGCCATGAGCATCCGTCTGGCCGGTTACCAGTCCCGCAAAAGCAAAGGTATCGTTGGGACAAGTCGAAATTCCGATGTTGATGACTGGTGCGCGTGACATGGTGGGGCTACTCCAGGGACTGCCGGGCATGAGAACAGGCGGGGTCGCAAATCCGGACCACCAGGGTCGCAACGGACTGGAGCGCCGCTCGCACCTCCCACCGACCCGGATCGCGGTCTCCAGCCAAATTGGAAATTCCGCGGACAATCCGCAGCGGCACGCCCGCCGAAGCCGCGGCGCAGGCCACCGGATAGCCTTCCATCTCTTCGGCAATCGCTTCAGGAAAACGGATCAGCCGGGTTCTTCGCTCCGTCTCGCCAGAAGCTGCGGCAGCCACCGTCAACAGCTCCCCGGCACCAGTGGAATCGTCGGCGGAAACTTTATCCCTCCAGCCCAGTGCGATGCGTTCTCCGCAGTCCAACTGCCCCTGAAACATCTCCCATCCGGCGTCGCCCGCCGAAACAAATCCTTCTTCGCTCCCAATCCCGATCCCGTCTACCGCAACAGTGGCAAACTCCAAAGCTGCTCCCGTTTTGATCTCCGTTCGCAGCGCCCCGGCGATTCCGGCCAGGATCACCCGTTGCGGCCGATGCGTTGCGATCGCACGCGCCGCCAGAATCGCGGCGGCAACCAGACCGAAACCACAGAGTTCAATCCTCAGTCCCGCGGTCACCAGCCGCGCAATGCCCGCGTCGTCCACGAGGATGCTGCGCTCTGTTTCCGTGGGAACCAGCAACAATACCTGTTTGAGATCCGCCTTATTCATGGCCGCC
>JBGSVU010000169.1:0-6677 GCA_041752775.1 Pirellulaceae bacterium
ACCATGAACCGTTTTTTCAGCGTCTCGCCCGCATTGACCGGTTTCAGTTTGTCGTCGCGATCGTAGGCCGGTTCCGCCGGAGGCAGCGGTTCCCGGAAAATTCCTTCGGCCACCGTTTCGCCAAACTTCACAAACTCGATCACGGGTTCGTCGCTGGGGCGTTTCAGATCCGATCCGTCCGGACCCTGATTGTCCAGCAGGTGATAAAGATAACCAAGCGTAATCGAGCTTTTTTCCGTGTTGGTCAGCTGCAGCAATATATACGCAAGAAAAACTCCCAGCAGGATCAGGAGCATCCAGAAATTCAAATTGCGGCCAGGACGACGCGCGGTCGAATTTCCGTCGCGTTCCGGTGCCCGTGGCTGGTCGTTCATTGAAATCCTCAGTTGACGTCGATCGCAAATCCCCCAAATCCATCAGGGGTTTTTCCGGACCGCGCAGGTAAAGCAGTAAAAACGCAAAATTGTACACAACTTCAGGAATTTTTGCGCCGGCGCTGTGCCGCAGGCCGATTTTTGCAAAAAATCCGCCCCGCCATGCCAAACACGGCTAGCCAATACTCCGCTTTCCCCGAGGGACTGCCGCCAACGTGCCGTTTCAACCCGCAACAACGCGATTTCAGCCGGGTTAGCCCTGATTTTTACCCCTACGATCCGGCAGCATTTCGCTGAATCGTGCGCAACAGCCGGTCCAGCGCCGGCGAAAATGACACCGGACTGTCGACTCGCCGCGACGAATTGCCCGTCGCACAGGACTCCCGGACACCTTCGTCCATCGCCGCAATCTGGTCGGCGGTCAACAACCAGGAGGGAGACACACTCAACCCATTCTCGGCGGCACGTGTCAAGTGATCCACCAGCGTCGTCATGTCCACGTTGCGAATCTGCATGACTTCGGCCGCCCCGTAACCGTCGTGCATCAGACGCCAGGTCCAGTAATAGCCTGCCCGAATCGGTGACTTCTGATGCGGATCGGGCCGCGGCGAACTGCTGGCAACGGATTTCTCCCCTGAGATGGAATCCTCCGGGGAAGGGCCCCCATCAGCCTGTCCCGATTCGATATTCGAATCGTCCGCAACCGAATCGCTCGCCCGTTGGTTCACCGAATCCAGGATCGCCCCGGAAAAAATCCCGACTGATTCCGCTGAAGGCGTCGTGTCGCCCGTTTCCGGAACTGGAAAACCCCCGACGTTGTCTGCGGCCGGTACCCCGACGACGTCTTCTGCGGTCGACTTTAACGATTTTTCAGGAACGGTCGGAGGGAGGCTGCTGCGCACCGGCGATTTCCCCGCAAACCGTGTGGCCAGCCGTTTGGCGAGGGCCACGGGCAGCAGTTCCGACAGCGATGCAGGATTCTTTCCCTGCATCGTCTCAATCCCCGGCGGCGCAATCTGCAACGTGGGGCGAAACCGCGTCTGCTCCAGCTGTTGCACCATGCCGACAGCCACCAACCAGTCCAGCAGCTCGATCGTTCCGGCTTTGGTCAACTGTTTCAGCAGTCCGTAAGTACTCAACCGGTGCAAGCCGAATTTTTGCAGTTTGGCGGATTTGCTGCCGAATAGCATTTCCGCGATCAGGCCTTTTCCCAGACGCCCATGCGTTCGCGCGACTCCGCTCAACGCCACCTGAACCGCGTAGAGGATGGCGTCCTCGTTCATCGGTTTTGCAAGGCGTTTTCGTTCGGCCACGATTTTTTTGTCTGCCACCGGCAGCGCGGCCGCAGGTTGACCATCGTCCACATCCTGCTGCGCAACCTGAACCGGAATCTGCCACTCGCCAGAATTCAGAATTCCGGGCACACAGCGGTCGCAACGCCCACAGGCCCGGCCGGTGGTTTCCCCAAAATACTCCAGAATTTCCAGCTGCCGGCATTTGGTCGCGGTTGCAAAACGAATCATCCGCTCCAGCCGCTCAAACTCGGCTTTTTTCCTGCGTTCCAGTTCCGCAAAATCAATTTCCAGCGATTCAAAACTCTTTTTCCGCTCACGGACATGTATCGCGCGTCCGCGAAACGGCGGCACGTATTCGAAACCTGGCAAAGCCCGGAACTGGCGAATCGCCTCGGCAATGCTGTCCCACTTCATCTCCAGCCGGTCCGCCAGACGCCGCGGATCGAACAGCACCGTGTCGCCGCGCAACGGCCCGACGATTTTTTCAAGGGCCTGCATCACCCGCCGTCTGCTTTTGGCACCGCGAGGCAGCAGGTCAACCAGTGTGGGCAGCGATGAACTGATTTTGACGGCAGCCATGTTCCGTTGCGAATCAAGCCGTTCGATCGCCCCGGCTTTTTCCAGCAAATGTTCGCAGTTGGCGATACCCTGCGTCCCGATCGACAGGTTCAACTGGTCCTTGATTTCCTGCAGCGTGATTTCAACCGGGTCGGCGTCGAAACTGCACAGAAACTGGTAAACCTCCCGGATGATCTCGCGTGAGGGATAGGAGTTTTCGATGAAAAACTCCTGGATGAAACGATCCTGCCAGGAAAACAGAATCACACAGCGGCTGGGCAATCCATCGCGACCGGCGCGCCCCGCTTCCTGGTAATAGGCCTCGAGGCTGCCCGGCAAATTGTAGTGAATCACAAATCGCAAGTCGGCCTTGTCGATTCCCATGCCAAAAGCGTTCGTCGCCACGACCACGCGGGTTTTGGCCGACATGAAATTTTCCTGCACCCGGCGGCGATCGTTGTGCGCCATTCCCGCATGATAAAACTCGGGCCGCATTTTCGTTTGCGATCCAATCAGTTCGACGACGTGTTCACAGTTCTTGCGGGTCGAAGCGTACACAATTCCGCAACCCGATTCGCTGTTCAAAAACTCAACCAGTCGTTTGTCGCGCGCCACATTGCCCGCCGGAGTCTCCACCGCCAGCGTGAGGTTCGGTCGCGAAAAACCCGACACGAACCGCGCCGGATTCTGCAGTTCCAGCACGGCACAGATGTCCTGCTGGACCAGCGTCGTCGCCGTCGCCGTCAGCGCCACGACCTGGGGGCGCCCCAGTCTTTCACGAAAACGCCCCAGCCTGGCATAATCGGGCCGGAAATCATGCCCCCACTGGCTGATACAGTGGGCTTCGTCGATCGCCAGCATTTGCACCTGGATGTCCTGAAGAGCTTTCAGAAAACCGCCGTGCCGCAACCGCTCGGGCGCCACATAGAGCAGCTGATATTCGCCGCGAACCAGCCGGTCCATCCGGTCGCCCTGCTCGGCCTGGTTCAGCGAGCTGTTGATGTACGAAGCGGGGATCCCCTGCTCCACCAGCGAATCGACCTGGTCCTTCATCAGCGCGATCAGCGGCGAGACGACGATTGTGACGCCGCTCCGCGCCAGCGTTGGCAGCTGATAACACAGGCTCTTGCCACCCCCCGTCGGCATGATGCAAAGCGTGTCGTGGCCATCCAGCACAGCCTGGATCACCTCACGCTGACCTGGCCGAAATGATTTCAGTCCAAATCTCGGCAGCAGTTTTTCCAAAACATCCACGACAGGGGCTTAATGGGTCCGGGGGCAAAGGAGATGTAAAACAAATGGCAGCCGTATCGAGTATAGCGGAAGGGCGTTGGCCATCCGGTAACCGGTAACTTTAGCGGAAGGGCGCGAGCCCTCCGGTGCGGCCGTTTCGAATTTAGCGGAAGCACCCGAACCCTCCGGTAACTTTAGCGGAAGGGCGCGATCCCTCCGGTGCGGTATCCGGGTTTTCGCATCCTGGCGTTCATCCGGCATCCCATCTTACCGGACGGCTTGCGCCGTTCCGCTACCTCGGCAATTGGGCCTTGCAGAGTTATTCCGACTCCATCGCATGGAGCGGTTCTTCGGCCGCCTGGGCGTCGAGGGGTTCCATATAAAATTGCTCGCCGTCGAAATCAACCCGGATTCCCCGCCGCCCGGAAAGATCCCCTTTCAGGATTTCCGTGGCCATCGGGTTGGCAATTCGCTGCTGGATGACTCTTTTCAGCGGCCGGGCCCCATAGACCGGGTCATATCCCTCATCGCCGATCGCGTGGCGGGCGGCGGGAGTGACCACCAGTTCCAGTTCCTGTTCGGCCAGCCGGCGGGCAAGCAACTCGATCTGCAAATCGACGATCTGGCCAATTTCATCGCGACGCAACGGATGGAAAATTATTTTTTCGTCAATCCGGTTCAGCAGCTCGGGCAGAAAACGGGTGCGCAAGGTCTGCTCGACCGCTTCGCGGATTTCTTCCGTGGATCCACCCGCTTCGTTGATCTTCTGAATCAGCGGGCTGCCGATGTTGCTGGTCATCACGATGATCGTGTTGGTAAAATCGACGGTGTGTCCATGGCTGTCGGACAACCGCCCGTCGTCGAGGACCTGCAGCAGAATGTTGAAAACGTCTTCGTGAGCTTTTTCGATCTCGTCCAGCAGGATCACGCTGTAGGGACGCCGCCGGACGGCTTCGGTCAGTTTGCCGCCCTGTTCGAAACCGACATAACCGGGAGGTGCCCCGATCAGCCGGCTGACGGTGTGGCGTTCCATGAATTCGCTCATGTCGATCCGGATCATCGCGCTCTCGTCATTGAACATGACCTCCGCGAGGGCCTTGCACAATTCGGTTTTGCCGACACCGGTTGGACCGAGGAAAAGAAATGACCCGATGGGACGGTTGGGGTCCTGCAATCCGCTGCGGCTGCGGCGAACGGCGTTGCTGACGGCCACGACCGCTTCCGACTGGCCCACCACACGCTGGTGCAGTCGTTCCTCCATCACCAGCAGTCTGGCCCGTTCGGTTTCCAGCATCCGGTTGACGGGCACGCCCGTCCACGCGCTGACGACTTCGGCGATTTCCTCTTCGGTCACCTGTTCGCTCAACAGACGTTTGCCGGTCGCCACGGCCCTCGACTCGGAACGGAGCTGTTCAGCCCGTTCGATCTGGCCCAGCAGTTTTTTACGCTGGACATCCAGTTCGTACAGGCGCCGGTAATCGTCCTCGCCCACCAACACGCCTCCCGACTGGCGCGACTTGATTTCACTGTCCAGCTGAACGAATCGTCGTTCAATTTCGTCCAGCTCCTGGCGCACGGTGCGCACGTCGGTCATGCCGAGCTTTTCGGATTCCCACTGTTCCCTCAGACTGGCCAGTTTTTTTCGCTGGTCTTCCATCTCCCGGTGAACTTCGTCCAGTCGGTTTTTGACACCCGGATCGTTTTCGTCTTCCAGCTGCATGGCGGCGAGTTCCAGTTGCGTCAGCCGGCGCTGGACTTCATCAATTTCCTGGGGCACGCTGTCCAGTTCCATTGCCAGGCGGCTGGCGGCTTCGTCCACAAGGTCAATCGCCTTGTCCGGCAGAAAACGGTCAGTGATGTACCGGTTGGACAGCTGTGCCGCCGCAATCAGGGCGGAATCGCGAATCTGCACACCGTGGTGTGTTTCGTAACGCTGTTTCAGTCCGCGGAGAATGGTAATCGTGTCTTCGACATTGGGCTCTTCCACGTAAACCGGCTGGAAGCGGCGTTCGAGCGCGGCATCTTTTTCGACGTGCTGGCGGTATTCGTCCAGCGTGGTGGCGCCGATGCAGTGCAGTTCGCCTCGCGCGAGAGCGGGTTTCAGCAGATTCGCGGCGTCGCTGGCGCCTTCCGCCGCACCAGCCCCGATCATGGTGTGCAATTCATCGATGAAAAGAATAATCTGTCCCGCCGCATCGGTGACTTCGCGCAAAACCGCTTTCAGTCGTTCTTCAAACTCACCCCGAAATTTGGTACCCGCGATCAGGGCTCCGAGGTCGAGAGCCACGACCCGCTTGTTCTGCAGACTCTGCGGGACGTCGTTCAGGACGATGCGCAGTGCCAGCCCTTCGGCAATCGCCGTTTTGCCGACACCCGGCTGACCGATCAGAACCGGATTGTTTTTGGTGCGGCGGGAAAGGACCTGGATCACGCGGCGAATTTCCTTGTCGCGCCCGATGACCGGATCGAGTTTGCCGGCTTTGGCCCGTTCGACCAGATCAATGCCGTATTTTTCCAGCGCCTGAAATTTCCCCTCGGGATGCTGGTCGGTCACGCGAGCCGATCCGCGAATCTCGCGAACCGCATTGATAACGGAAGCTTCTTCGACCGCATTCATTTTCAGAATCCGTGCGGCCGGTGTATCGGTTCCGCACAGGGCAAGCAGCTGATGTTCGGTCGAGACGAATTCGTCTTTCATCTGCTGCGCTTTTTCCGCCGCGCGGTTCAGGACGTCGTGCAACGGGCGGCTGAGGTTGGGTGTCGATCCCCCTTTCATGGAAGGAAGACGTGCGATTTCGGAGTCGACAATCCGAATCAACTGCTCCATCGGCACACCCATCTTTTGCAGGATCGGCGCGACCAGCCCGTCGGTTTCCTTCAGCAGCGATGCCAACAGGTGCAGTGGAACAATTTCCGCCTGACCTTTTTCTACGGCCAGTGATTGGGCGGCAACCAGAGCCTCCTGGGCTTTGGTCGTCAGTTTGTTTATGTCAAATGCCATCGGTCACCCCTGAAAAAGGCCAACAATCCTTGGAAACCCGGCAGTCAATGACCCTTCTTTCCCGACTACACCTGCAAAATTGGCAGTAGCTCTCGGTGCAATTCGTCGGTTGCGGCAGCAAGAAACTGGGGATCAGCCCACTCCAGCGGCGAACCGTTCAAATGAGTCACCCGGACTCCAGCCTCAGTTGCAAAAAGCATACCAGCCGCAACGTCC
>JBGSVU010000170.1:0-4110 GCA_041752775.1 Pirellulaceae bacterium
ATCATCAAAGCACACGTGGTAATTTCGAGTAAAAAACCACTTGCAAGGCAGGCCCACTCTAGCACAATCATCGGCCCATTCAATCAACCCTGGCGAGCGGCAGAAAAACAGCCCAATTCACCCGGTCTTCAGAGTTGCGACCACGTCCCGGCATTCAGCCAAGACCTCATGGAAACCCCGTCTGTCCGGCAGCGAAATTGATGCACCTGTTTTGCCATTAAAGCACTCATGCCGGAATTGCATGCCGCGCGGCCCGCTGCGATGTATTCATTTCAGCGATTCCCGCTGAAATGGGAATCAGGCTGGCGCATGCGGCGTTCCGTTTACCTCTGCAGGCGGGAAGAAAGGGTTTCCGGAACCCGGAAATCGGGATCACTTGACCGGTTCACGCTGCAACATCGCGGTTGTGGACTGACCCGCCAGTTCATACCAGTCCACGCTGGTGTCCAGATGGTCGGATTCGTAGGCGACCCGGCCGAGGACGGGTGCCAGCGACCGGCTGGCGATCTGCTGGGCGTTGCTTTCGCTGCTGAGGTCGGTTTCGAATCGCCGCACGTCATTCATGACGATTCCGGCGACGGGGATTCCGCCGCGGAAACTGGCCGCGGTGATTAACGTCTGGAGTGTCTGGTTGATCGCTCCCAGAATATTTGCCGCGACGACCACCAGGGGATAGCCGAAATCGAGTGCGAGGTCCGCCACAAATTCGTCATCACTGATCGGTGACATCAGGCCGCCGACGCCTTCCACGATCACAATGTCGCAGTGCCCGGTCCATGCGGACAGACCGTCGCGCAACTGGCTGGCACTGATTTCACGGCCTTCGTTCCGGGCCGCCAGATGGGGCGCGAGAGGGACCTTGAAGCGTTGCGGACAGACATGGTCCAGTGTCAGCGGGCGGCCAGCGGCCGTCCACAGGGCGATGGAGTCTTCGCTAACCAGGGTCTGGCCGTCGAAGACACAGTCGCTGGCCACCGGTTTGTAGACGCCTACCCGATACCCGGCAGCCACCAGACTTTTTACGATAATTGCTGCCACCCAGGTCTTGCCGACCTCTGTATCATTGCCGGTAATGAACAGACCGCGGGCAGGTTTGTCTTGCATTGTTGATTTTGTCCCGTCAGACCACCACCGTCACCGAAAAGGTCCAGCCACGCTGATGTCCAATCGTTCCCCTGGTTCGGAAAGTAAATACGGTCAAACGCCGGCGTTCAAAGTCGCAGCGATTCAGTTGAATTGTACCGCCGATGTGGTGGACAACGTCAACCGGACTGAAGACCAGATTCGGACGGCCGCATCGGCAGGCGCCCAGATCATCTGTCTTCAGGAATTATTCTACAGTCTTTACTTTTGCCAGTCAGAGGACCACCAGCATTTTCAGCTGGCCGAACCGATCGACGGACCGACCACCCGGCGGCTCTGTGCCCTGGCCGCCGAGCTGCAGGTCGTGATCGTGGCGGGGTTGTTCGAAAAACGGGCCCACGGGCTGTACCACAATTCGGCCGTCGTGATCGACCGGGACGGGACTGTCGCGGGAATGTACAGGAAAATGCACATTCCGGACGATCCGAATTACTACGAAAAATTTTATTTTACGCCAGGCGATCTTGGGTTCCGGGCCATCCAGACCTCCCTTTGCAAAATTGGTATCTGTATTTGCTGGGACCAGTGGTTCCCCGAAGCCGCCCGACTGACAGCACTGCAGGGTGCCGAAATCCTCGTTTATCCGACAGCAATTGGCTGGCTGGCCGCCGACAAACCGGTTTACGGCGAGTCGCAGCGGACGGCATGGCAGACCATGATGCGCAGCCATGCTATCGCCAACGGCGTCTTTGTGGTCGCGCCCAATCGCTGTGGGGTCGAAGGCGAAATCGAATTCTGGGGCTCGTCATTTGTCTGTGATCCCTATGGAAATTTTCAGGCCATGGCCGGTCAGAACCCGGAAACCCTGATTTCGGAAATCGATCTCGGGCTGATGGATACTGCCCGGACACACTGGCCTTTTCTCCGCGACCGGCGGATCGACGCCTACCACAAAATTACCCGCCGTTACGATGACCAGATCGTGTTCGGGGACCAGTCTTCATCGGGGAACGGACCCCATGGGTGAAATGGCTTCACATGCCTTTGTCATGCCTGCCGAATGGCTGCCGCACGCGGCGACTTGGTGCAGTTGGCCCAGAAACAGGGACACATGGCCTCACAACCTCGCCGAAGTCCGCGCGGAATTTGCCGGGCTGGTGCGGGCGATCGCCCGGGACGAACCCGTTCGCGTGATGGCCGGAGCCGGTGACGATTTCGAATCAGCCAGGGCGGCATTGTCGGGAATTGCCGACGTGGAGATTGTCGATATCCCAACCAATGATGCCTGGGCGCGCGATTACGCGCCGACGTTTGTGGTGGAGAAAACAGCGACTGGACATTCAGGATCCGGCAGGCTGGCCGCCGTTGACTGGCTGTACAACGCCTGGGGCGGCAAATATCCACCCTTCGACAACGATCAGGCGGCCGCTCGCCGGGTCGCCGAACACCTCGGTTGCCTGCACAGGCCGGTGGACCTGTGCCTCGAAGGCGGCGCCCTCGAGATGGACGAAATCGGCACGCTGATGTGCACCCGGACCTGCGCCTTTGACGAGAACCGCAATCCGGGTTTGAGCGAAAAAGAAATCGAACGGCGGATCCTCGAAGCCGTCGGAGCGTTCAGCATGATCTGGTTGCAGGGAGACTGTTTGATTGGGGACGACACCGACGGACACATCGACCAGCTGGCCCGTTTTACTCCGGCCGGTCCGGTTCTCCATGCGTGGACCGACAATCCGGACGATCCCCAGCAGGCAGGTTTGCAGAAAAACCTCGACGACCTGCGCCACGGACTGGAGCAAGCAGGACTGAAACGCGACCTCGTTCCGTTGCCGGTTCCCGACCCGGTTTTTTTTCGCGGCGTGCAGATTCCGGCCTGTTACTGCAACTACTATCTGACTAACGCCTCGGTCATCGTTCCGGTATTCGGTGCACCGCAGGACCAGGCCGCCCAGCAAATCATTCACCAGTTGCATCCTGGCCGGCGTCTGGTTGCGCTGCCCAGCAATCACCTGACGGTCGGTTTGGGCTCATTTCATTGCCTGACCCAGCAGCAACCGCTGCTCGCCCGGAATGCCTGAAAAATAACCAAACCACCTTGCCTGGAAACTGCTGACACGGATTCGGCACGGTTCAGGAGCCGCGACGGATTTTTTTTGCCAAAAGCAAAACGGCAGAAAGGCCAAAAACGTGAAAAAGGTTGAATCCAGACTTCCGGGTTGAAATTTCCTCAAGCAGGTCCCCTTCAGGACTTTCTTCGAACAAAAAACCAAACCGCGCCGACGACGACACCTGCGGCAAGCAGCAGGGACGCCAACCGATAGCGGGTAGTCGCTCTGTGCAAAAAAGCCGGTTCTGTAAAGTCAAATCTTGCGAGTCGAAACAGATCTGGATCCGCCGATCCGTTCAGGTGTTGTGTCTCATGTCTGGAAGTGGATTGCAGAACGATGGGCTCCTCTCCCTCCGGACTGTAAATCTCTTCCAGAAACTGTTCGTTCATCGCCCAATTGCCGGAAACCGAATCGCGACGGTATTGGACTGACATACGAACCCTGCCTTCCATGGGCGGAACACCAGGGCCACCCTCAATCTGAAATGTCAGCTCTCCTCTAACGGGAAGGTAACTTTCCGCCATCAGGCTGACTCGCCCCTGCTGAAAAATCCTTCTTTCACCAAATTTCCGTGAAAATACCATTTCGGGAACATCCACTTCAAATTCAACGCACTCAATACCGTCAATCCGGCACGGGCGCCCGCCAGAAATTGCGATGTTTTTGATTTCAGTGACAGGGACTATACCGCGGTAAGGAGAAAGAGAATTCTCGAAAGCCGAAATTTTTTCCTGGACGAACTTCGAAATTTCTGGATCCTCCCACGTTCCGATTTTATCGACAGTCCAGGCAAGACCGGGAGAAGGTCTGCCAAGAAAAAACCAATACTCATTGTTTCGGCCCCGCGCAGCCAACTGGTCGAAGATGACAAACGCTTCGCCTGAGCGTGAAAATTCAAATTCAACAGTTCCAGCACTTG
>JBGSVU010000171.1:0-3857 GCA_041752775.1 Pirellulaceae bacterium
GAATGTCGCTGAAGGAGAAGAAATGTGCGCGGCGATCGAATCCGCCGGTGTCCGCAACATGGTCTGGTACAACTACCGCCGGGTTCCCGCCGTGACACTGGCCAAACAGCTGATCGATCAGGGACGGCTGGGAAAAATCTATCACTATCGGGCCAATTTCCTGCAGGACTGGACGATTTCCGAAGACGTGCCCCAGGGCGGCGCCGGGCTGTGGCGACTGGACGCGGCAGCGGCAGGATCAGGCGTGACGGGGGACCTGCTGGCGCACTGTATCGACACGGCGGTCTGGCTGAATGGACCCGTTCAGGACGTTTCAGCGATGACCGAGACTTTTGTCCGGGAGCGACTGCACACGGAAACCGGCCAGGTCCAGCCGGTAGGAATCGATGATGCCTGTGCCTTTCTGTGTCATTTCAGGAACGGCTCGCTAGGGCTGTTTGAATCGACCCGTTATGCCCGCGGCCACAAAGCGCTGTACACGCTGGAGATCAACGGCGAACATGCATCGATTCGTTGGGACCTGCACGATTTGCACCGGCTGGAATATTTCGATCACGGCGACCAGGCGGCGCTGCGCGGCTGGCGCAGCATTCACGTGACGGATCACGGTGGCGACCATCCGTATATGGATCACTGGTGGGTGCCGGGTCTGCAAATCGGATACGAACACAGTTTCACCCATCAGGTCGCTGACTATCTGGCCAGCCTCGATGGTGCTGCCTTTGCCGGTCCGACGTTTCGGGATGCGCTGGAAACGCAAAAAGTCTGCGACGCGGTCCTGAACAGCGCCCGAACCCGCCAGTGGCAGAATGTCTGAAACAGGCGACCGGGACGGCTGGAAACCATCGAAGGCAGATGTTTTCCTGTTGCTGGCCGTCAGACGGGTTCGGAAAGGAACAGCTGTTTGGCCGGGTGGCTGCAACGTCACAACCTGAATTGGGTCAGAAGGCATATTGGAACTACGAAAACTGAAGACGCGGTTTTGCAAGGGAGTATCGCATGTCTGTTTATCATCCGGTCGCGACTTGTCTGGCATTCGGTCTGGTCGCGGCCAACCTTTTTTTTGCATCAGCCGTTACCGGTCAGGAAGGAGACAGAAACTTGGAAGCCAGCAGCATTTTGCTTCAGCCGTGGGAAGGTCCTTTTGGAGGCGTTCCGCCGTGGCGTTCGGTCAATCCTGAAGAATTTGAGGCGGCCTTTGAGGTGGCGATTGCGGCTTCGGCGGCCGACATTGACAGAATCGCCAACAGTCCCGATCCGGCGACTTTTGAAAACACTATCGTGGCGCTGGAACAGGCTGGGCAGATGCTGACCCGCCTCTCCAATATTTTTGGCGTTCATACTTCCAACCTGAATCTCGGCAGGATTCCGGATATCGAAATGGCAGTCGCGCCCAAACTGTCCCGGCACAGCGATTCGATCATGCAGAATGAAAAACTGTTCGCGAGGGTGGCGACGGTTTTTGCGAGCGACGGGATGAAATCGCTGGACGAGGCCCAGAAGCGCCTGGTGGATGACTATTTCAAAAATTTCGTCAGGCAGGGTGCCAGGCTGGACGCCCCCGCGAAACGCCGCCTGACCGAAATCAATTCAGAACTCGCCGGTCTGTTTACCCGGTTTTCACAGAACGTCCTGCACGACGAAAGCCTGGTGATTGCCGTCACGTCCGAGGCTCAACTGGACGGATTACCCGAGAGCGTTGTCGAGGGCATGGCGGCGGCGGCCGGAGAACTGGCTGCAGGCAATGAAAACGACGCCCGCTGGATCATCAACAACACGCGATCATCGATGGAACCTGTGTTGACGTATGCCACGGATCGCCAGTTGCGTGAGAAAGTCTGGCGGACCTTTTACAGTCGTGGCGACAACGGCGACGAATACGACAACAACGCGATTATCGCGGCGATCCTGAAACTGCGCGCCGAGCGGGCCCTGCTGCTAGGCTATCCGACACACGCCCACTGGCGGCTCGAACCGCAGATGGCCAAAAAGCCCGAAGCGGCGATGGATCTGATGCTCAAGGTCTGGCCCAAGGCCGTGGCTCGCGTCGAGGAGGAAGTCGCCGACATGCAGGCCGTGGCGGACCGGGAAGGCGCCCAAATCACGATCGAACCGTGGGATTATCGCTTCTATGCCGAAAAAGTCCGCAAGGAAAAGTACGATCTCGATTTCAACGAAGTCAAACCGTATCTGCAACTGGAAAAACTGCGGGAAGGCATGATGTGGGCCGCAGGCAGGTTGTACGGATTTGAATTCAAACCGCTTGAAAACATTCCCGTTTTCCACCCGGACGTTCGTGTCTGGGAAGTCAGCCGCGAAGGGAAAACCGTCGGCTTGTGGTATTTCGATCCTTACGCCCGCCGGGGAAAACGGAGTGGTGCCTGGATGACAGAGTACCGCCAGCAGGAAAACATCGACGCCCCTGTCCTGCCGATCGTGTCAAACAACTCCAACTTTGTCAAAGGCAAACCTGGCGAACCCGTGCTGATTTCGTGGGATGATGCGGTGACTCTGTTTCATGAGTTCGGTCACGCCCTGCATGGACTTTGCAGCCAGTGCAAATACCCTTCCCAGGCCGGAACCAATGTGGCCCGCGACTACGTCGAGTTTCCCTCACAGTTGAACGAACACTGGCTGTCGACTCCGGAAATTCTTGAAAAGTTCGCGGTGCACTATCAAACGGGGCTGCCGATGCCGCAGGAGTTGCTGGACAAAATCAGTCGGGCCGAAAACTTCAACCAGGGATTCGCCACCGTCGAATACCTGGCCAGCGCCCTGATCGACATGAAACTGCACCTGGCAGGAAATGCAACGATCGATGCCGACAGATTTGAACGGGAAACCTTGCAGGAACTGGGCATGCCGCGAGAAATCGTCATGCGTCACCGAACACCCCAGTTCAGTCACGTTTTCGCCGACGATGGTTATTCGGCCGGCTATTACAGTTACCTTTGGTCCGATGCCCTGACCGCTGATGCCGCCAATGTTTTTGACCAGGCCGGTTCCTATTACGACCCGACACTGTGCCAGAGCCTTTACGACAACATCATGTCCGTTGGCGACACGATTGACCCGGCCGAAGGCTTTCGCCGATTCCGTGGCCGCGACGTCGACACGGCGGCGCTGCTGAAAAAGCGGGGGTTCCCGGCCGGAGACGATTGAACGATCGCTGCCTCGCTCGCGGTTGGCAATGGGGTTTTACCGGACAGGACGCAGGAGAACCTGACGCAGATCCATCACGGCGCCGGCTGCCTTGCTGGATGCCAGGACTCGCAATTTGTATTGGCCAGGGGCCAGGTCGATCTGGCCTGTCACCACTGGCCTGAATGCCTGCCAGTGGCCCGTGTCGATTACAGTGTGGGGGAAAACGGCGAGGGGATGCGGCTGGTTCTCTGCGTAAAAATGGAACCCGGTCTGACTGCCTCCCTGGCCTGAATCACAACCCTGCAAGAGTTCGATTTCGAATTTCCCACCCGTCGTCACCGCGAAATCCCACGACACAGAATCTCCGACGTTGGCCCAATAACCGATGGTCCTCTTGTTCTCCGCAGGTTCCCACTGCAAAAGTGTGCCGTGAATGGTCGAATCGGCGGCGTGCAACAGGATCGTTCCATCGTCGCCCTGAATGGGTGGTGTGCCCTCGCAGGCCGGCACCAGCGTCACTGCTTTCAGATTCATTACCGCGCCCCCGCGTTTGTGAGTGCACCGGACCGCGACTGGATACTCGCCCGGTTTCTCCAGGGAGATCTGGCCGATTTCGACCGACCGGTAGGTGTACCAGCTGCCAGTACTCCTGAGCGTGCAGGGCAACCGGGCTTCGCCAACTGTCACCTCAATGTCCGAGGCGACGGAATCCG
>JBGSVU010000172.1:0-6244 GCA_041752775.1 Pirellulaceae bacterium
CCAGAAAAGCCCTCCGCACACAGCGCTGGACGCAGTGCACAACACAGACCTCGTCATGTCCAAACAGTTCATTTCGCAAAGCCCGCGGCATGGCCAAACCCTCCAGAAAACCAGCCCTTTTCCCAAAAACTACCCGCCCCCACCCCCTATTTCAATAGGTGGGTGGCACAAAATTTGAGCAGCACCAAATTTGAGCAGTGTTATTGCACCGAATTTCCCTATTCGAGCAAAAACCAAGAAAATGGCGATTTTTTTAAGGGCGGGTGCCCCCATGGAAATACCCGACATTCGTCGGCGCAACGGCGGAATTTCCGCCCTAGTCCACTCTTGGGCTCTTTGCATTAAGACGATTTGCCAGGAAGAATTTGACGCGGCAGAAATTAATTGTAATACTCCGCGCCTGTTCGGATTTGCAACCGATGGGTTATGAACATTTGCAAACCTTCTTGAAAGTCTTTCTTATGTCAACTCGGGTTTTCTTTTCATGGGTCGTTTTGGTGGTGGTTGCTTCTTTCCATTTTTAGAAACCGGCAATTTCGCAGGAGATTCATTCATGTGACGGTCATTCATCCAAAAGGCATTCTCATGAGGGCGATGGCTATTACACGAATCAGTGGAAAATCGTCGAGTGGACGCCTGACGTTTTCCTGGGAGAAGAGATCCTTGAACAGAACGATGAATGGGTGGAATTGGTAAATCGCTCCCATTTGAACGAACACTGTACGCCATCAACCGCCACCGTTGAAGTTGCTGAGACTGTCCGGCATTATGTGACTTCCCGGGTTGAGAATCAATTGCCTTCCCCAGAGCTTGAGTTCGGACTTGATGGGGCATTCATGGTTTGCAAACTTGCGGTCAAGGCAAAGGTCACGCTTAACCATGAACATCACGATGAGTTTATTGAGCAAATTACAGTTTCTTCTTCGAAAGAAGTTCCGCCATGTGAGCAGGTTCGGTATTTCTACAAGAAATTCAGCCGGTATCGAAAGTTCCGGTTTGAATATGCCAAGGCCCGATTTGTTTGCAAAGACAATCATACGGGTAACACTCAAGCCAATTACTGCGGTGTTTACGAGATACTTGCAGATGGCAAGGGTTGGCACGAGGTCGAAGATGGGTGGCAGTTCGAAAAGAAGATATGTAATTGCATCAATGGTGTTCCGGTTCCAGTGGAAGACCCCGATGTTTCGGACATTCCGAACGCTACTCCTCTTTCAGGTCCGCCAAACGGAGGTTAGCTTTCCAGTTGCCCGATCAGCCGAAAACAAATCGCACTGCAATTTGTCATCCGACTGTAGGCGGAAGATTTTCTTTCGTGACGACGGAATGCAGGCGAACCTGGCAGAAGTGTTCTTTTTCTGACTTGGAGGAATGCCGTGATACCCTTGAGTTTACCGGAATTCGCGTCAAGACTGTTATGCTTTACGGTGATTTTCGTGTCTGCCCTGATCACATCAGCAACATTGGTGGCACAGGAACCGGGTACGGGCTCACCCGGCCGCGGCGTTCGTGCAGAAAATGTGGCGTTCACCAGGTCAATCAGGAAGTTTTTGGCCGTTGATCCGTTTCGGGGACAAGGGATTCCGGACCAGTATTTCGCCAAGGTGTTCCGGTCCGTTTGGGACCCGGTGTCGGAAGCCGGAACCGGCTTTCTTGAATTCAGGTCCTCGCAGGACCCCATACCCGTATCCGATTTTGGCGCGCTTAGGGAAAAGGCCGAGGCCAGGCTGGCGGTTCTTCGGGGACGCCAGCAGCCGTTGACTGCCGATGACACAGGGGATTTTTGGCGGGTGTTAATGAGCATGAACGTGGAGTCGGACGAGGAGCGGCGGGTCTTTGTCCAGTTGTATGAATCCCTCGGAGAGTTGCCCTTGTCGGCCCGTGACCGGATGGAGGTTTGCCGCTTTTTGGGACAGGAATACTTTCGGCGTGAGCAGATTGACCGGGCGGCTGCCATGCTTGAACGGGGAATCCTGACTTACGACCAGGCTGAACCTGATGAAAAAAAGGCTTTGGCCGGAACGATGGCGATGATCCTCAATTTCAACAGTTCACTCCTGTCGTGCAATGGTCAGGACGAGTTGGAAGCAGCCAATTCCCGGAGGTTGCTTGAGGACCCGGAGTTGCGTGCCGAACTGAACGTCGGTGCCTTGATTTCGCTGTCGGAGCGGATTGGGGACTTCCTGCTCAGGAATAAACGTTATCCTGAAGCCATAAATCGTTATCAACAGGGAAAGGAGTTCGCGGCCAACGCTGATGACGAGAAGTACTGGAAACGAAGCGCAGTCAGGCTTTCGCTCAAGGAATTCAGGGGTGATGCACTGGCAAGGGATTTGCCACCGGAAGAAATTGCAAAAGGCCTGGAAGAGCTCAAGGAAAAATTTGCCGGAGGCCAATTCGAATCCTGGGAGTTCATTCTCAGGGAGCTGGTCGTTTGTTACGACAAACTGGGTAACCGAGAGGCCTTCATTGCCAGCTTGCGGGAACTGCGCGACTTCCTTTTGGCAAACGTCAGGAGCATGCCACCCGGTTCGCTGGATGGACAGGTGCGGGAAGATTTACTCGATTCAACAAAATTGCTGGTCCAGGCGTTACTCGACGGCGTTGATCGCGATGAGGCGACGGCGATCTTCCTCGAAACCTGCAAAGAACTGGCGCCGCCCCGCTACTGGACAGATTCGTTTCCCGAAGATTTCGTTCGCGAAGCGCTTTCCCGCAGCGTGGTCGAACCCGGGAGTGACAAGTAGATACGCCGGTCTGATTGCCTTTTCTGGAACTCCACTCGCGCGTGAATGGGCAATTCCGGTTGGCGACCGGGAGGGATTCGGTGGGCCGTGTCCCTTTGTCGAATGCCGTCTTCCATGTTCTTCGTGTTCTTCGTGGTGAACTTTTCAGGGCGACGTCGGCCCGTTTGGCTTTCCCGCCCAGGGCGGGGGCAAAAGGGGCAGGCTGGGACAAACGGTTCAGGCCTCTTTGATTTCGGGTTTAGGGGTACCAATTTGACCTGACAGATTAAAATTCCAAATGGGGGCAGACGCCTGAAAAGGCATGGCGCGTCAGACACCTGTCGGGATCTAGAAACCGGCGTCCGGATTGAAGTTGCGCAACAGTCGTCGTCCCAGTTCTGTTGTCCAGACCAGTTCCGGATCGATCTCGCCCTCTTCCGGGTCGGGATACCAGTGGGGCTCGGCGCCGTCCAGAACGACGGTTCCTGTACGGCCGTCGCGGACGGCGGTGGCAACGGGAACCCACTGGCCAAAGAGGTGACCAGCCAGTTGCAGCATCACATTCTCAAATCCGGCTTCTTCCAGCCGCTGCAGGAAATCGTCCAGTGCCGCTGCATGACCCGCCGCGAAATCCGCTCCAGAGACATAATACAGTTCCGGATGTTCGGCTTGCCATCCCGCAAAGGCTGCCAGCATGTCGGGCACTGTCATCCATGCGGAACCGGCCGCCAGCGCGTGCACACAGGGACCGACGATCCCGATGGAGCTGTACTGGCTGCCGTATTCGAACCGGAACAGAAAGCACTCGACAGGATTGTCATAACCTGGCCAAAAAAGGGTGCGTTGGTCGAGGTTGGTGATTCTGGTGGGCGCCATTCCCATTTGGGCCGGTTCAGCCAGCCAGATCGCCAGCTGGCTTTCGGCCCGGGCCGTTTCTGACTGGGCTGCGGCCGGGATCCGCCCCAGCAGATTCATTTCTTCGGCATAGGCCAACACGCGCAGCCTCGCCACCGGTTCCGACGCCAGCCGCACCAGGGCCTCGTGTCCGGCGTTGTGGTCCATGCGGGCGAGGGCGCCGGCTGCTTCGGTTTGAATCCGGCGGTGTTTCAGGTCGAGGGCCTGCAACAGGGCGCCTTCCGCCTGGCCGTAGCGACACAGACCAAGCGTGTCACAGAGTGCCACGACGGTGGAAACCGAGTTGTTGATGTTTGCGCTGATTTCGGCGGGCGTTTCGCCGGCGGGCAGCATGCCCTCTTCGACCCGCGTCATTCCCTGGACCATGGCCGTGAGCAGCCGATTCAGTCGCGGTGCCCAGTCCGCTGCGGGATGAGGAACTGACAAACGCTTGCGGAAACGGAAGTTAAAGGTGTCGAGGATGGCTGGGGCCAGTACCGGGTCGCCCAGCGCCGCCTCAAACAAACGCGTGGTTACAGCGGGAGAAATCGTGTTCAGGTTCAACACCGGAGCAAATGCCCAGGGGAGTGCCGCGACAACCTGCGGTGGACGTTCCGTCAATTCGTGGGACCACAGTTCCAGGGCGTTTTCGGTTGCGAGACTGGCGATCCACATCAGCCATCCACAGGCAATCGGCGCATCAGTCGCAGTATGGCGGAAAACTCGGGCCAAAACCCCGGCAATCCGGTTTTTTTCAGCGGAATCTTCGGGGCAGATTCCGGTGAGGCGCGGCAGAATCGCCAACATCCGGTTTTGAAAACCCGTCTGCGACAGCAGGCCGGGATTGCTGTCCAGTTGCGTGAGGAAAGGGAGTATTTCTTCCGGATGCAGGGTCGCCAGAATTTTCGGCAACGAGGCCGGGGAACCCGTCAGCGGCGTCTCGGTAGAGAGTTTTTCCAGTAAATCGTTGACAGCAGACATGGCTTCCGGGGCTGTGGAAACGGGAGTTCGCATTGACGTTGAGGGAATGGGGGGATACCCTAAGGGTATAAGGAAGACGAATTGACGGTAGCCCCCAGAGGCGATCCCGTGCATGAAAACCGGTGACCCGGACCAGACGAAAATCTGTCGGCAACAGTTGGCCGACTAACAACCGGGTATCCCGCGCCGCACAATCACGCGGCGGGCATTTTCAGAATTTGCACCGGCGTCGCCAATCAGGTGATGTTGTTGCTGCAATTCTGGTGGATCCACTCCATCTCCTCATGAACTGCCGGTCTGAGAACTGGCCGGCAGCATTTTTTGACGTTCCGTTGGCCTCCAGAAATTGACAGGGCTGGCGGAGAACTTTTACTGGTTGCGACGACCAGCCCATTCGCTGATGTGATCCGGAAACGGCCGCCAGCAGGGCATTAGCCACTTCCTGTTTTTTCCGGATTTGGCCATCCGGCAGGCAGCGCCCCCGACGGGGCGGTGGCCGGCGAAACGGGTCGGCAACCTTCAACATCGACGCCCTCAAAGGCGTCACAAAAACGGAAACTTTATGTCCTCCAGCACCGCACCTTCAAAAACTCCAACATCTTCGGCTGCTCCTTCACCCCAGCCCAAAAAACTGAAACAGAATCTGGATTTCTCGACCCTTTGCATTCGCCAGGACCTGCTCGACACGATCGCGAAAATGGGGTACGAAAAACCGACGCCGATCCAGGCGGCGATGATTCCCCTGGCGATCAAGCGGATGGACCTCGTGGGACAGGCCCGGACCGGTACTGGAAAAACGGCAGCCTTTGCCCTGCCGATTCTGCAGAACATCGATTTCGAAAAGACGATCTTGCCCCAGGCGCTGGTCCTTGTCCCGACGCGCGAGTTGGCCGTGCAGGTCGCCGGCGAATTCGAAAAAATTGCCGTCTCCTCCACGGCGCGGATCGTGTTGCTGTACGGTGGCAAACCGATGCGTCCCCAGCTGAACCAGTTGCAGCGGGGAGCCTCCGTGATTGTGGGTACCCCCGGCCGCGTGCTGGATCACCTGCAGCGCCGCTCGTTCGATCCGTCCGGGTTGCGCTGTGTGGTGCTGGACGAAGCCGACCGGATGCTGGACATCGGTTTTCGACCCGATATTGAAAGAATTCTCCGCCAGTGTCCGCCCCGGCGCCAGACGCTGATGTTGAGTGCAACGCTGCCTGGTCCGATCAAGGAGATTGCCAAACGGTACATGTACAAACCGAAGCTGGTCAATTTTTCCGGAACGGACATTTCCGCCGACACAATCGACCAGTATTACCTGCGTGTGAATTCGGACATGAAATTTGAAGTTCTGATGAAGTTGCTTGAACGCGAGCAACCGACCCAGGCGATCATTTTCTGCCGCACCCGGCTGCGGACCGAATGGCTGTACCGGAAATTGCTCAAGGCAGGGGTGCTGCAGGGCGTGGGGACGATCCACGGCGATTTGTCTCAGTCCAGCCGCGACCAGATGATGGGCGGATTTCGCAACGGCACGATCAACTACCTGGTCGCCACCGACGTGGTCGGCCGCGGGATCGACGTCTCCAACATTTCACACATCATCAATTTCGACATTCCGGAAATGAGCGACGACTATGTGCATCGCGTCGGGCGGACCG
>JBGSVU010000173.1:0-13374 GCA_041752775.1 Pirellulaceae bacterium
GAGGTCCCCGGCCCCATATCGGCCGCAGTGCCGGACAAATTCATTCTGCGAATACCGGCCAGTTCGCTGTCGTCGGCAGACAGTCCGAAATCGGTAACCTTGACCAGAAAACCACTCTCGTGGCCGCCGTCACGCGTCAGCAGGATATTGCGCGGCTTGACGTCGCAGTGCACAATCGAATGCTGATGCGCTGCCGCCAGCCCGAGCGCGGCCTGGCGGACCACATCGGCAGCCGCTCGCGGTGTCAGTGCTCCCTGGGTGACCAGCAGTCGTTTCAGCGTCGGCCCATCGACCAGCTCACAAACCAGCAACGGGAACTCGCCTTCCGGGTGCACCGCGTAGATCGTGACGACATGTTCGTTGTGGATTCTCGACAGCCGGCGACTCTCCTGAATGACCCGCTGGCGATCCTGTTCGGCGGATTCCGACAGCAACAGAACGCGGATTGCGACCCGCCGTCCCAACTGCCGGTCCAGCGCGGAGAAAACGGCGGCTTCTCCTCCACTGCCCAGCAATCCCTGCAATTCATACTGCGGCAGGCGAACGGAGAGATCCTTCTGCAACCGGTCCGCCAGATCATCCATCGACGGGGCACGTGATGAGGAAGAATCGACACCGGCACCCAACAAAGGCCCGGCACCTGGCCGCGAGCCAAGACTTTTTTCCAGTTCGATTTCCCTCGCCGCACCTGCCAGGGCACGCCCCACGGCGCTGGCATCCTGCGGTTCGAGAAACTCTCCGGACTGTTCGGCATGTTGCAGCAGAGACAGGACTTCTTCCCGAACCTGCTCATTGCCAGCCCGTGACTGAACGAAACTGCCGCGTTCTCCCACAGGCAGCTTCATTGCCCGGGAAAAAAGTTCTTCAACAGTTGGCCAGAAATGCGGGTCCATCAGGCAGCAGGAATTCTGAATTGAAATTGAAGGAACCAGGCGACGGACTGAAATTGACAGTTGGGACTGCGCCACCGGGAACAGGCGTAAAACGGCCGGGTCAGGTCCGCCCAAAAATGAACCGCCCCCGATTTTCCGGGAAATTCACGACGAGTTCAGCTCGCGATGCAGCCAGGTCCGGGCAAAACTCCATTTCCGTTTGACCGTCGACAGCGAAACACCGGTGACTTCGGCAATCTCAGCCAGTTCCAGGCCGCCAAAGACCCGGGTCTGGGCGACTTCCGCTGCCAGATCATCAATCGTCTGCAACCTTTCGAATGCATCGTCGAGGTCGAGCAACAGCGAATCGTCGCGAGCCACCGCGACGGGGACGGGAGATCGCCCTGAATCGTCAAGAGAAATCTTGAGATGCCCGGAACGTTTGAGCGATTTTTTCCGGCGTGCGTGATCGACCAGGACACGCCGCATCAGGATCGCCGCCGTGCGGACAATATGGCGGTGGTCGTTCCAGCGGACGTTCTCCAGCTCGGCCAGACGCAACCAGGTTTCCTGGATCAGGTCCGATGTCTGAAAGCTGTGCCCGTCGGCCTCGCCCCGCAAGGCCCAGGAGGCGTAACGCCGCAGCTCGGCCAGCAAACGGTCGGCGTGCTCCCGCAGGACGGGGATCGCTTTGGAACTGCTGTCATTCATTATTGTGAACAGTCACCGACTGCAACGAAGCCCCCGGCATCTGGCCAGGCGCATTTCAACAAACAACCGTATCCCGGGCGCCGACCGCCCTGACAGGGTCTGGTTCAGGCCGAGGTCCGGCTCCGCAGGAAATTCGTTTTTCGCACTGCCTCACAAAATGAAAAAACGCACCGCCCATTTTCTCATGCAAACAGCGCCAAGTCACCCCGGCGCTGGCAGATTTTCCGGAATTTCATGGAAGGCCGCGCAGGTCGCGGTGACTTCCGACAATTGATGCTCTCAATCGGCAACCCATTCTGGACCGGAAAAACCCACTGCTTTTTCGCTCCGGACTTGATTCTCACCGTTCGGCGGCGGATGATTGTTTCCGGATCCCCCGGTTCAATTAACCGCTCCAATGAAGGCCCGACTGATGAAAACTGTTCTGTATCCCGCCCTGGTCCTTGCCTGCAGCCTGTTCGCTGCAGGTTGCACGCCGCCGTCCAGCAGTGCCAGGAAGGACGATGCCCCCAAAGACAACACCGGCATCTTTGGCAAAAAAACCGGTGAGATCGGCGAATTCGATCCGAACGCGGGAGCCGAAGTCAGTGATTCAGCGATCGACAAGAATCGTCTGGCCACTCCGGTGATTGGGGCCGCATCGGCGGTCGGCCCCCTGATGGAACAGTCTGCGAAACTCGCCGTCACCCAGGCCCTGAACTTTTTCTACGCCGAACATGGCCGGTATCCCAAGGACCATGAAGAGTTCATGCAAAAAGTCATGGTCTACTACCAGCTGGACGGCAAGTTGCCAGTCTTGCCAGGCGGAAACAAGTACCAGTACGACGTTGAGAACCACGAACTGGTTGTGATCAAGGGCGACGGCAAGGCCGACATCCCGGAGAATTAGAGGAACCGCTACCGGCTGGTACCCAAAAAATCGATCACCAGCGCGCCCTCCAGATGCGGCGACAGGATGCCGACGAAATCCTTGTGAGCCGGATGGACCAGGTAGGCATCGCGCGACGCCTCATCGGCAAAGGTCGCGACAAAGGCGTGCGTGTAGCCCTGGTTCAGTGTTTCGGGACTGATGTCCGCACCTGATTCGAAATCCTGCATGAATTCGATCTTGTCCTTCAACTGCGCAAACTCATCGGCAATGTGGTTGATATCCGCCGCTGTCGCCGTCTCTTTGAATTTGAACAACACAATATGGCGCACGCAATTTCCGGTCGCGACCGAGTGAATCCAGGGTCGCAGACATTCGCTCAAAAACTGGTTACCCGCCGGATTCAGATGCACTCCGTCCGTCGTCAGGACGCCCGATTCTTTTCCCTCCGGATTGCGGATTTTCAAGTCACGGACAAAAGTTTTCCGCAGATCGAAAAGCGTCACGCCCATCTCGCGGGCGACCTTGCGGCTGATTGCGGAATACGTTTCCAGCATTTCATCCAGCGGGTTCGAGCCGTCCGTTTTTTCACCGATCATGCTGGGCGTGCACAACAGGACCTGGCTGCCCGTCGCGCGAATTCGGCCGATCACGTCCACCAGGCCCGCTTCATAATCGGCTTCGGACGTGCCCCGCCCGCTTTGAGAATGCCAGACATCGTTGATGCCAATGTAGATCACCACCAGGTCCGGTTTCTTCGACAACACATCGGCGTCCAGCCGGGCCTGGATATCGGGCACGCGGTTGCCACTGATTCCGGCGCCGACCAGGTGGTAACCGGCGGCGGGATAGTGTTCTTGCAGAGACTCATTCAGCAAGGTCACGTACCCACCCGGAGCAGCACCTGCCTGGGTGATGGAGTCGCCCAAAAACACAACCGTTTTCGCGACAGCCGGCTCTTCCTTTGGGTCCTGTGCCTGAAGTGGAGATTGCCCCGGCAGGGAATTCATCAGCATCCATCCCGTCATCAAAACCATCGTCTGAATCGAACCGCAGCGTTTCATCGTCCTGTTCCGATCATCTGGTTAAACGTGTATTCGCCCGCAACGAAGCCGTGAATGCCCTGACATCCCAAAGCCCCCTCGCTCCATTCAATTCTCACAACGTCAATTTTTGCGACTCAATTCCCGCCACGGCGGCGCGCGCGGCTGAGAACCCATCCCAGCACCAGCACGCCAGGCATTACCGCCGGTTCCGGAATGGACCACACCACATTCCACGATACCGACTGTTGCAGCGCCGCGGCGTCCAGTCGCCACCAGTCCAGCGAGTCGCCGGAAAAAGCGTGGTCCAGAATCGAATCGTAGGCCAATGCCGTGAACTGGTATTCGCCCGCCGCCAGGCCGAAGGTCCAGAGATCGATCGACTCACCGAGGATCCCGAGGGACTGGCCATCGAGAAACCACTCGACATTGATCACGGAGGGATCGACTGTATCGACCCACAGGGCCGTCGGATCGAGGAGCGTATCGCTGTTGCTCAGCCAGGCGTCCAGCGGATCGACTTCATCGTAAATGTCATTGATGAATTTTTCGCGTGAGATCGCATCGAAAGGCCGGTCGAGAGCCCGCATTTTGGAGTTGTCGGAAGGCCGGTAAATTCCGGTAACGCTGTAACCGCCGCCTTCGTAATAGCCGATCTCACCGATATCCGAATCGGGATCGATGTAACCCAGCCAGCGGTCCCACTTGCCGGTCGTGGGGCTTTTTGTCAGGTTCCAGGCCCCCGGCTCGCCTCCCGTATAATTCGCCGGGCCGCCATAAGTGTATTCGTCGGCGAGTTTGGCGAACGAATGTCCAATTTCGTGCAGGGCAATTTCCTGGGCAGCGCCGTTTCCACCGGCATAGACTCCCCACTGGCCTCCGCAACCGCCGTACTTGGTCGAATTCACAACTCCCAGCAACATGCCATCATTGGTATCGATGCCGGATCCCGACAGCGCGATCGAAACGGCGTTGTTGGCTTTGGTTGTGTTGAAATACAGACAGCGATCGGTACCTCCCCAGTTGTACGAAGCGTCCAGGGCCGTATCCACAAAAATGCCGTTGACGGGATCGTCAGCCCCGGCCTCGTTGCTGGCGATGTTGACGCGATGCACGTTGAAAAAGCTGCTGTAACGCCCCAGTGGGGATCCGATCGCGCTGTTGAAAAAATGGTCCAGCGTGGTGTTGATATGCGTGACGTAAGTCGTATCCAGCTGCGATGCCAGATAGCCGTCCCCAATGAAAATCATGTCCACGCGGTTGGACGACGATCCGTTGTTGATCATCGTGTCGTAAGTCTGGCCAAAGGCCGGCGGGCAGGCGGCCGTTGCAACCAGCAACAGCAGCCCAAAAAATCCCCGTTTCATGTGTCAACTCCCTGATGGCCAGCAGGCCGTTCGGTGCCAAGTCTCTGTTCCGGCCTTCCATGATCGCAGGAAATTCCCAAATTTGAACTACCCGCAGCCCTGGATTTGATTTTTTTTTGCAGCCCGGCAGAACAAGGGGTTGAACTCTGCCCCGGTTCATGGATGCCTGATCTCAAGATCGACCCAGACCAGACGGTGATCGGACGCGTCCACGAGACTGGCATCCACTTCACCGGCCGCCGGCCAGAATACGCCGCTGCCGAGAACGGTCTGGTTCGCCGACGGCAACACATAATCGACGCGCAGGTTACCGACGCTTTTGTCGGCAAAATCGCCCGTATCGTGTTCGGCCGGACCGGTGTGTTTTTCGTTCGCTCCGAGCTGTGATTTGGCGGCCTCCGGACCCCCGGGACTGGTCGGCAGGGGATCGGACAACAACGGGTTCTCCACCAGCAGTCTGGCGGGTGAGTTCGTACTTTCGCCATCGTTGGGATCGGCATTCAGGTCGCCTGCAATCACAAACCTGGAATCCGCTGCCAAACCACCTTTCTTTCCCGCGTCGTCCACGATCCAGTCGGCATCGGGATCGCCGATGTACTCGGCCCAAAACCGGATTTCGTCGTGGTTGCGGCATCCGTTGCGGTCTTCGGGGCCGTCAAAAACCGGTGGAGTCGGGTGACAGACCAGAAAATGAATCACCGTGTCCCCGATTTTGAGCGGTACGTCCCAGTGGCTTTTGGACGACAGCCGCAGCCGCGACGTTGCTGCCTGGTCGTAGCAGGGTTGCCCGCTTTTGTCTGTGGGCAACATCGCGTCGGGCATGTCTTTCCAGAGAAAATTCTGAAAGGTCCGCACGCTGGCATCGTCAATTTCGTAACGCGACAACACGACCATGCCGTAGTGCCCCGGATGTTTTCCAAAACCGAAGCCGTCGTCGGGCAGTTCAATTTTGCCGTCCTGGTTCATGTCAATTCCGGATTCGACTCCGGTGTTAACGGGAGCCACGAAAACAAACGGATACTCAATTCCTTTTGCGTCCCCTTCGCCAACGGCAAGGTATTCGTCGCGGAACGATTTCAGGGCCTTCCCCTGTTCGTCGTAGTCGAATTCGTTCAGCAGCAAAACATCGGGCCGGATTTTCTGGATGATCCGGGCGACTTTGCGGCCGTGTTCGTTTCGTCCGCCCCTGAGGTCCCTGGCCAGTCTCCCCGTTTCGCTCCGGTTGAGCGAACAATTGTAGGTCGCAAACCGGACCGATGGCGGAGCGCTGGACGGCAGAAGTGACAGCTGCTGCAGAATGGGAAACTTTTCAGGGGTTGCGGACTTCTCCGCCAGTTCCTGCTCCCCAGTTCGCACCAATTGACGCACGACCGCATCTTCGTGCCCCGAACGACTGCTGCTGTTCCTCCGGGCCTCAACCCCGTCGCCGCCAGGCTGTCCCGCAATCCCACCGTCAAACACCGCAACCAGCAGCATCCCCAACACAACAAACGATTTCATCGCCGTGCTCCCCAGAAATTGAACAGGTCCTGGCCAAACGCCAATCGACTGGCGCCAGGCCTTTCATCGTCCGGCATGCGGCGGTCCAAATCAACGGCCCCAGGACAGTCGCGTCGCGGTGGCGTGCAGTTACGGGAAAATGCCCATCCCGCTGTAGTAAACGGCGATTTTGTTAATCGCCAGGACGAACATGGCCGAACGCTGGTCGACCTTTCCACCCAGCTTGTCCTGCTGGGCGCGAATTTCGCGATAGGCCGTGATCATGGTTTCTTCCAGCCCGGAGTAAACCAGATCCCGCTCGTCGGCACCGTGCGAAAGCGTCTCGACCATCTCCGGCGCAAACTTGTGATGCGTCGCGCCTTCCATCGCTTCAACGACGCGCCGGAACGCCCGCTCTTCAAAACGCTTTTCCATCCGCCCGAATCGCACGTGGGAAAGGTCTTTCAGCCATTCAAAGTACGAGACCGTCACGCCGCCGGCATTCAGGTAAGCGTCGGGAATTACCATGACTCCACGCTGGTACAGCACATCCGAGGCGTCCGAAGTCACGGGTCCGTTGGCGGCCTCGGCAACAATTTTTGCCCGGATTTTGGCCGCATTGCCGTCGTTGATCACGTTTTCCATAGCTGCGGGAACCAGAATGTCGCAATCGAGTTCCAGCGCGGCAGTGCTCGGCTGCAGGTCCTTCGTTTCGGCAAACTTCAGGATCGATCCCGTTTCGTTGCGATGGGCCAGCAGTTTCTCGACGTCGATCCCACTGGAGTTGGTGATCGCACCGTCCCATTCCGCGATCGCAATAATGAGGGCACCCTGTTCGGCCAGGTATTTTGCACTGTGATAACCCACGTTACCAAAACCCTGGACGATAACCCGTTTGCCCTCAAGGCCCGGACTCAGCCCCAACCGCCGCATGTCTTCGGTGTTGCTGCAGGCCTCGCGTACCCCATAACAAACGCCCAGCCCCGTGGCCTCGACTCGCCCCCGAATTCCACCAAACGGAACCGGCTTGCCCGTCACACAGGCCAGAGCGTCGATCTCGTGCCGCACCAGCGAGCTGTAGGTATCGACAATCCACGCCATCTCGCGGGCTCCCGTACCCATGTCGGGGGCCGGCACATCAACTCCCGGACCGATAAAATTCTTTTTGACCAGCTCAAAAGTATAGCGCCGCGTAATTCGTTCCAGCTCTCCCTCAGAATACTTTTTCGGATCGATCCGGATCCCGCCTTTGGCGCCACCAAAAGGAACATCCACGACGGCACATTTGTAGGTCATCAGCGCGGCCAGAGCCTTCACTTCGTCTTCGTTCACATCCATGCTGTAGCGAATGCCCCCCTTCGTCGGCAGGCGATGATGGCTGTGTTCGGCACGCCAGGCATGAATGACCTCGATCGTGCCGTCGTCGCGCCGCAACGGAAAAGTCATTTTGTAGACACTGTTGCATTCCTTGATATGGGCCAGTAGCGTCGGGTCGTGGCCGGTCAGCTTTGCTGCTTTGTCAAAACTCTGACTGACCTGCTCGAGAAAGCTGATGTGGTGGCCCGCCATAAAATAGAAACTCCTGTTCCCGTAGTGGTCCCGAAAAGCCCGCAAATCAGGCCTGTGGTCTGAATGCACTCCCTTTACTTTCGTCTCTTTCGCAATTCAACGCAATCCGGGAGCCCGCCGTCGCGCCTCGGCCTGTCAGCAGCGCGCACGGCCTCTGTCATCGACGTGCCCGGAGATGAAAAGGTCCGGGCCGCGCTCCTGATCACTTTTCCCGGTTACCGTCCTCGCAGATTCTTCCGGCAACGGATTCCGGGGACGGCATTCCCTGCCCGCATTTCCAACTGGAAATCCCGCACCTGAAACTGTCCCGCCGGAACAGGCCAGCCCCATTCATGGATGACAAATTGTGGACTAGAGTGGACCGGATCCAGAACTGGCATTGCAGGACCCCACGGATATTTCCGGAACTCACCGATGAACCAGCCCGCACCCGCACCCAATGCAGACGCGCCGCTGGTAGGTGTCATCATGGGGAGCAAATCCGACTGGCCGACGATGAACGAAGCTCACCAGCTGCTGCGTTTGTTTGATGTCCCCCACGAATGCCGGGTCGTCTCGGCTCATCGAACCCCGGATTGGATGAACCAGTATGCCAAAGAAGCTGCGGCGCGGGGCATCCAGGTGATCATCGCCGGAGCTGGCGGTGCGGCTCATTTGCCAGGCATGGTCGCCAGCCAAACCCGGCTGCCCGTTCTCGGTGTCCCGGTCCAAAGTCGTTCGCTGAACGGACTGGATTCGCTCCTCTCCATCGTTCAGATGCCCGGCGGAGTTCCGGTCGGAACACTGGCCATCGGCGAATCGGGCGCCCGCAACGCAGCCCTGTTGGCCGTGAGAATTCTGGCGCTGCACGATGTTCGGCTGCAGAATGAACTGGACGCCTTTCACGCCCGTCAGGCAGCTTCCGTGATGGAGGATTCGGGACTGTGAAGCCCATTCTCCCCTTCCAAACCATCGGCATCCTCGGTGGCGGCCAGCTCGGCCGAATGCTGGCGATGGTCGCGCGACGCTCAGGTTATCGCGTGCATGTGCTGACACCCAAAGAGGATGTTCCAGCCAGCCCGTTCGCCAACCAGATTACCGTGGCCCCGGACGACGACCTCCAGGCATGGCAGCAATTCGCGGAAACCGTCGATGTGGTCACTTTCGAATTCGAAAACCTGCCTGCCGAAGCAGTCCGCCGGATGGCCGGGCTGGTTTGTGTCCGGCCGGGACCGGAAGTATTGGAAACCTGTCAAAACCGGATTCTCGAAAAATCATTTCTTTCCCAGTGCGGCATCGCGCTAACGGATTTTGCCGCAATCCGGTGCGCCGATGATATCGGGCCCGCCTGGCAACAGCTGAATGCCCCCTCCGTGCTGAAAACAGCCGGAGGTGGATACGACGGCAAAGGCCAGACCGTAGTGCACTCACTCGCGGAACTGAATCACGCCTGGCACCAGTTCGGCTCGCAACCCTGCACCCTGGAAAAACGGGTCGATCTCGCCTGTGAAGTCAGCGTGATCGTGGCCCGCGATGTACGTGGTGATGTGGTGACGTGGGGGCCGATCCGCAACCAGCACGCCCGTCATATCCTCGACGTTTCCAGCTGCCCGGCAAACCTGGACTTGCGACTGGAACAGGAGGCCCGCGCGATGGCCACAGCCATCGCCACCCGGTTTGATTTGGTCGGCCTGATTTGTGTCGAATTTTTCATCACCCAGTCTGGCGAAATTCTGGTCAATGAAATCGCCCCCCGCCCCCACAACTCGGGCCACCTGACAATCGAAGCGTTTTCGTGCAGCCAGTTCGAACAGCAGCTGCGTACCGTTTGCGGGTTGCCGGTCGCTCCTGCCATTCAGATTCGGCCAGCGGCCATGGTCAACCTGCTGGGTGACGTCTGGAGTGGAGGCGAACCCGACTGGAACCGGCTCGCCGAAATTCCATCCTGTTATCTTCACCTCTACGACAAGTCCGATCCCCGCCCCGGGCGCAAAATGGGACACCTGACAGTTTGCGCCGATTCCTCCGACAGCGCCGCGGAAATTGCCCGCACCGCGCGGGGATGGCTGGAGCGAACAGCGGATGCCGTGGCCATGGAACGTTCCGGCTGATTCGCTCATTTGCCCAGCAGTTTCTTCCAGCCTTTTTTAACAGGCTTCAGAATGGATTCTTTCTGGCCCAGCGCCTCTTCACAGATTTCCGCCAGCATTCGCCACGACGGATTCTGGTCCAGCGTGCCATCGGGGTTGGCTGATTTCAGAAACTCATAGGCCGGTTTGTACTGCGTGTTATTGACTGCGTAATGGGCCAGTTGCTGAAACAGTCCCCGGTCAAAATGTTCGGTCTCTGGCAGAAACGAATCGGCCAGCCTGGCGGCCTGGTCCATCTCGCCGCGTTCCCCAAGGACCAGTGCCATCGCCCGGCGAAACTCCAGTCGTTCCGGTTCCAGCCGCCAGGCCCGCTCCAGGCATCGTTCGCTGGCCTCGGCCTGCTCGTGTTGTTCAAACCACGCTGCCAGCAGAAACTGGATGTTGGCGATGGCATCAAACTGGGCTTCCATGGCAGTCGCCAGTTCCCAGGCATCCTCCATCTGGTTAAACGTCGTCAGAGTCTGCAACAGCGCCAGGCTGGCACCGGGGTCGTCGGGCCGGCTGGCCAGGTCCTGCAGGGCACGGTTCACGGCCTCATCGCGCGCGGCTTCGTATTTTTTCAGCGGGAGCACCTGGTGCGCCGAGCAGTGCGGACATTGGTCCAGCACCTGTCTCCGTCCCAACGGAACCACGGGGATATACAGAACGACAAAATAAAGGCCCGTATCGTAGGACTCCAGTCGCATCCGCTGGCGACAACTGCGGCACTCCCCGGTCCGCGCAAAGCGGTTTTTCGGGAAATAGTAATGCGTTCCGATTCCGTTGAAAGTCAGCGGCACTGGGGGCTCCGACCGTGAATGCTGGCAAAACCCCATTTTAATAGAATCCGCCGGGCTCGAGTGCGCGGGGAACCCGGATCGCCAGTGGGTTCGTAAAAAGGTTGCGCGTTCCCGGGCGGGAGCCAGGCCTTCAATCTTGCCATGACGCAGCCACCCTTTCCGGAAACGAATAGCGTATAATCTGCCCCTGGAATCAGAGACTGGATTATTCAAACAGGACTTCAGACATGAGCAGAATTTGGACGTTGGCACTTGCCAGCTTTTTGACAACCGTTTTTTCAGTTGGCCATGCGGGCGAGTTGATCGCGCAGCAGCCAGCGACAGCGACTGCGGCGGCATCGACTCCCGTTCCTTTTCAGACGGTGGTCCGGATCGCTCCCGCCAACACGCGAATCGAATTTGTCGGCACGCATGTGGGCGACGATCCCAAACCGAGACTCGGTGGTTTTTCAGTGTTTGAAGGATTGATTGGAGTCGATCCGGAAAAACAGCAGATTACTTCGATGGACATCGGCATCGAAATCGGTTCGGTATGGACCGAGTTCGACAAGTTGACCATGCACCTGGCGAACGCTGATTTCTTCGAAACGGAAAAATTTCCGGCGGCCCGTTTCCGCAGTACCAAAGTCACCACGTTGCAGAACGGCACCTGCAACGTCGCAGGCGAATTGACCCTGCACGGACAGACTGCCGAAATCATGTTTCCCGCCAGCTATCGCATGAGCGAAAACGGACTGGAGCTGAACGCACAGTTTTTTCTCGACCGCACCCTGTTCGGCATGGACAAAATGACCGATGGCGTTGAAAAAATGGTCTCGGTCAACCTCGTCGTCGGCAGCCCCACAAAATCGGCAGAATCCAGTGACGGCAATGGCAGCGGCAGCAGTGACCGGCAGGCCAGCCAGTCGGGTTCCGCCGGCAACGACTCTGCCGCACCGATGACCAGCAAAACCGTGACCGTCAACCTTCCCAACATGACCTGAACCGGTTGCGAGGCTTCCGTGCGAAGCCAGCTGGGGAGTGTCAGCCAGATTTACAGTTTTGAAACGGATCTCGACAATCAGACGGCCACGATCGTTTACGATCCTGCGCTGGACATTGAACAGACGCTCGATGCGTTGTCGGTCAACAGCGACAAGCTGTCCGAATGGTCGATCGGGAAACAGAAATCGTACCCATGATGTCGAAGCCGAAAGAACCTCTGGCCCTGCAGGCCTACGAGCTGCTCGCAGACGCCTACGCCGCCAAGTCGGAAACCAAGCCCCACAACGCCTACTACGACCGGCCGGCAGTGATCGGTCTGTGGCCGGAACTGAAAGGCAAACGGGTTCTGGACGCCGGGTGTGGGCCTGGCGTCTACGCCGAACAACTGGTTCGGCGCGGTGCGACGGTCGTGGCGATCGACATCAGTGACCGGATGCTGGCGCATGCGCGCGAACGGCTGCACGGCCGGGCAACGGTTCGCAAGGTGAATCTGGAAGAGCCGCTGACGATGTTTTCCGACGGCGAGTTTGACCTCGTCAATGCGCCGCTGTGTCTGGACTATATCCAGGACTGGGACACGCTCTTGCGGGATTTTTTCCGGTTGTTGAAACCGGGGGGAATTCTCGTGGTTTCCACGGGGCACCCCTCGTTTGACGCGGAGTATTTTCAGACCAGCCGGTACTTTGAAGTCGAAAAGGTTGTGTGTGAATGGAGAGGTTTTGGCGTCCATGTCCAGATGCCAGGTTATCGGCGTTCACTCCAGGATTACATGATGGCTTTTGTGAAAGCCGGTTTTCAGTTCCAGCAGATCCTCGAACCGCAACCGACCGCGGATTTTCGCCGGGTGGACCCCAGAGGTTACATGAAACTGATGCATCGTCCCGGCTTTATTTGTGTGAAAGTGTGCAAACCGGCAGGCTGAATCGATCATTCCCGCCGGATATTCCCGTTTGACTCGTTCCTCCAGATTCAAAGGTGCCGGCATGAAAGACATTCTCGTTTGGGCGGTTCTGGCCATGAGCAGCCTGGTATTCGTGGCTGGATGTGAGCGTTCTGGCAGCCGTGGGAACGGCACCGGGGGATACCTCGAATTCGAAGACGCCGAAGGAAAAAAATACCTGCTCGCCGCCGAGCCATTCTACGTCGCGATTGCAAATTCCGAGTTCGAAAAGGCCTTTGACATGCTCAGCGAATGGGCTGTCAAAGACGTTCATCCAGTGCAGTTGATGCCTGAAGAATCCGATGAAAATGCGGCCCGCATCGAAAACCTCTCGCGTGAACAGTTTGTCGCAGCGATGAAATCCATTCAGTCCCGGGCCGGACAGTTTCGCAACATCGAGGAAATGTACATTGAATCCACGGATTCCGGTATTCTCTCGGGAGTGGCCAAAGAGGATATCGACAATCTCGATATCATGTTCGCAATTGGTGCCATGTCGAAATCCGTCCCCGCCGATATCCGTCGTGCAGCCATACGGGGCACCATTCAGTGCAAATTCCGGGAGGAAGATGTCAAACAGTTGATGGCCGATGCGGAAGTCACCAGCGAAGATGCCCTGTACGAATATGGTGA
>JBGSVU010000174.1:0-2368 GCA_041752775.1 Pirellulaceae bacterium
CCGCTGTTGGTCAGAACGACCTTCAGGTCGCTGTCCCCGGTGCTCGGTTTGAAACCGATCAGGCGGTCGGATTTGGCCAGTTTGATCAGCGTCACGCCTTTGCCCGCACCGGAGAGATAGTTGATCTCGTCGACTGGGCAAATCATCGCGCGGCAGCCGGCAGTGACGGCGAGGATATTTTCGGTGCCGTGAATGGCAAAAACGTTGACGATCGCGGCGCCTGGCGCGACGCGGGCGAAGCGGCGGCCGGAACGGGTCGATACCTCGGCGAATGGCGCCAGGCAGAATCGCAGGGCAAAACCATTGCTGCTGGCGGCCAGACCGTGAACTTCCGGGCAATAGTCAGGTCTTTTGGGGTCTTCGGCGATGTTGCCGATCACGCGGGGATCCATCGAGAGGGCGGCGACGATACGCTCGCCATCTTTGGTTTTGAACAGTTTCTGGATCGGTTCACCGTAGCCTGTGGATGCGGGAATGTCGATCATTCGCGCGGTGTAACAGACGCCGAGTGAGGAAAAGAACGCGATGGTGCTGCGGGTCGACCCCCCCACACAGGCCAGAACGCTGTCGCCATCCCGCAGGCGGCTTTTCTGCGGATCGGTGATCTGTTTCTGGCGTTTGACCCAGCCATCGGTCGTGAGCAGAATCGCACAGTCCTCATCGACGATGAAGTCCTCCGCGGTGTATTCGACTTCATCCTCCGCGGCTGAGATTTTTGTCAGCCGTTTTCCTGCCGGTGCTTTGGCAAAGACGTCGAGGACTTCCTGGATTTCCTGCCGGACGATTTGCCAGCGGCCGGTATCGTAGCTGTCGGTTGCGTCTTCCCGGAGCAGTTTCCGAATCGCGCGGGCCCGTTTGTTTTTCTCGTCCAGTTCCTCCTGGACGAGGTTGATCTCGAGTTTGGCCAGGCGATACAGTTTCAGTTCGAGGATCGCTTCGGTCTGTTCTTCGTCCAGTCCGCCCTTGTCGGCGGGAAAGCGGGCCATGATTTTTTGGGCTGCGTCGGCTTTGCCATCCGATTTGCGAATGATCCGGATGATTTCGTCCAGCGCGTCAAAGACGACCAGAAAGCCCTCGAGGATGTGCAGCCGTTTCTCCAGGCTGGCGAGTTCGTTTTCCAGCCGGCGCGTGACGACATCCAGCCGGAAATGGAGGAAATGCCAGAGAAGTTCTTTCAGTCCCAGCCGCTGCGGGGCCCCGACCAGAGGATTTTCGGTCGGAACAAGGCAGGTCATGTTGACACTGAAGTTGATCTGCAGCTGGGTGTTCTTGTACAGCCAGGCGAGAACTTTGGCTTCGTTGGCATCTTTCTTCAGCAGCAGGTCAATCCGGATGTCTTCGGTCGAAACGTCGCGGACTTCCTCGATCAGCGGAATTTTTCCCGAGTGGACCGCTTCACCAATCCGCTCGACCAGTACCGATTTGTTGACGCCGTAGGGGATTTCGACGATTTGCAACAGCTTCATGCCGCGTGATTCGCCCGCGGATTTTGTGGTGCCGCGAATGCGAAACGTACCGGAGCCGGTTTTGTAAATCTCGCGCAGCTCGTCTTTGGAGACCACGACTTCGCCCGCCGTGGGGAAGTCCGGACCCTGAATCGCGTCGTTGGCGACCAGTTGATAGTCCCGGATCTCGGGATCGTTCAGCAGTTTCAGCAGCGCCCGGCAGACTTCCACCGGATTGTGCGGCGGCATGTTGGTGGCCATGCCCACGGCGATGCCCGTCGTGCCGTTGATCAGCAGATTGGGCAGGCGGCTGGGCAGGACGACCGGCTCCTGCCGCGAACCGTCGTAGTTGGGTTTGTAGGCCACGGTTTGGGCGCGGATGTCGGCGAGAATGTGCGACGCGGCCTCGTCCAGCCGGCATTCCGTGTACCGAAAGGCGGCGGCATTGTCACCATCGATCGAGCCAAAATTCCCGCTTCCGTCAATCAGCGGAACCCGCAGCGAAAACGGCTGGGCCATCCGGACGAGGGCGTCGTAAATCGCGTCATTGCCGTGGGGATGGTATTTCCCCATCACATCGCCGACGACCGTGGCCGACTTGCGGTGCTTGGCGGTATGGTCCAGCCCCTGCTGGTGCATCGTGTAAATGATGCGGCGCTGTACCGGTTTCAAACCGTCGCGCACATCGGGCAAAGCGCGGGAGGTGATGACCGACAGCGAATAATTGAGGTAGCGCGACTGCGTCGCAGCGCGCAGCGATACCGTGGACAGTCCGTTTTCGGCACCGTTGTCGAACAGTCCCGGAACAGTATCGCCGGAGGCCGGTTTTGATTTGCGTTGCGAGTCCGGGTTTGGGGAAGAAGAGCCTTTTCCGCGGCGAGACGGCTTTTTGGCCAATGCCTGCGACCTCCATGTAAAAGCGG
>JBGSVU010000175.1:0-6174 GCA_041752775.1 Pirellulaceae bacterium
TTGCAAAAAAGTTTTTGCACTGGTCGGCCTGTTTCGCGGACAGTCCGGTTTCGGCGACTGCAGTCACGGTCAACTGCGTGATGGGGACTTCGATCACGCGGTAGGATTTCAGCGACGGGTCCGAGCGGGGATCCTTTTCCAGACGGGCCAGTTTCAGGTCCTTGGCGGCGAAACTGTCCGAGTTCAAAATCAGAATTCCGGATTTTTTCAGATCGGCGACGTTGGTGACCAGCGCGGCCGGGTTCATGCAGATCAGGCAGTCCAGTCCGTCGCCTGGCGTAAAAATTTCTTCCGACGAAAAATGGAGCTGGAAACCGCTGACTCCGGCCCGCGTTCCCCGGGGAGCCCGGATTTCCGCAGGAAAATCGGGGAAGGTCGCGATGTCGTTGCCCGCCAGTGCCGAAGTGTTGGTCAGCTGGGTCCCGAGCAACTGCATCCCGTCACCGGAATCGCCCGCCAGCCGAACGGTGATTCCGGATACCTGTTCGGCCGGTTTTTGACTTGGAAGAAATTCTGGAGTAGTTGCTGTCATGGGCCATATCGCAAGATCTGCCGATGGTCTGGTGCGCCCAGCAACGGCATTGAGTGAATGGGATCATTATTTACTACGCGCATCGGGCGAGGCAACCGGCCACGACCCTGCGTCCCTGTTTGCAAGGGGCGTCCGTAAGCGTTCACGGGTCGATAACACATATGTCCGTGTTTTAGGGGTTCAGACCACGGCGCGTGAAGGGCTACGTGTCGTTCCGGTGCCGGATGCGGGGAGCGAAGCGACAATTTTCCCACAGTCGTCCGGTTTCCGAAAGGGGGAAATCGCTGCTATATTCTCCGGACTGGAACCGTTCAATCCTTTACGCACCTTTACGAAAGCCCCCCTAACGCCAGCCATGGAACAAACCCTCGTTTTGCTGAAACCCGATTGTGTGCAACGCCGCCTGATCGGCCGCATTATCACCCGTTTTGAAGAAAAAGGCCTGGATGTCGTGGCCATGAAGCTGATGCGGGTGACGCCGGAACTGTCCCAACAGCACTATGCCGAGCACGTTTCAAAGCCTTTTTACAAGGGGCTGGAGGAGTTTATCACCGGTGCCCCAGTCGTCGCCATGGTGATTCAGGGCCTTGAATCGATCCGCGTCGTCCGTGAAATGCTGGGCAAAACCAATGGCCTGCAAGCCGCCCCTGGCACGATCCGCGGCGATTTCAGCAGCAGCCGCCAGATGAACCTCGTTCACGCGTCGGATGGCCCCGAAGCAGCCCGCCGGGAAATCGATCTGTATTTTAAACCAGACGAAATCTGCGACTACAACGTCTGTTTGACTCCCTGGATGCGCGCCAGCGACGAGTAAGATTTCAGTAAAGCAGGTGCGGGGCGTCCGGCCTTACTGGAAAATCCGGCTGAGGGTGGCTGCCGTTTGATCCCAGTCCGTTGCTGCGGCTGCGAAGTCGGGTCGCCAGATACGGGGCGGGTGTTCACTGGGCCAAATGCGTGATGTGACCACGGATTCCTTCCGCAGCGGGATTTGGGCGCTGGCTGCAGCCGCCAGTTTTGATTCGGTTTCTGCCCGCAACAGCCAGTCAACCAGGCGCCGGGCGTTGTCGGGATTGGGTCCGCCGCGAACAATCATCAGCGTGTTGGGGATCAGCATTGTGCCGGCTCCGTCAACCGCCTGGTCCGGCCAGACGATGGTCACTGGCGAACCCTTTTCCATTTCCAGAACGGCGTCGTCGGTATCGGTCAGCCCCCAGGCATAGCGGCCCTGGGCAACGTTGATTGCGACCGTGCGATTGCCGCCTTCGATGATGGCGTTGTCCCGCACCGCGGAGAAAAACTCTTCCGCCTGAACGGCCCCCCATTCGTGAAACAGCACGGCAGCATGAGTCGCCGTGGTGCCAAGCAGAGGTCGCGCTAGCCCGCAGTTGTTTTTCCAGCGGGGATCCGCCAGTTCGCGAATGGAAACGGGACGGGTACTCGTGTCCGGCAACAGTTCCGTATTGACGATCAGCACCCTGGCGCGCGCGGCAAAGCCGTGCCAGGTGTGGTCGCCGGCAACGAATTCAGCGGGATAGCCGGAGTCCTGGGGCGAACGGTAGCCGGCTGCGAGGCCGTTCTGGGCCAGTCGTACCGAGTGCAGGATCTCGTTATTCCAGAAAACATCGGCGCGGGGACGAGCATTTTCGGAGCTGATTGCTGTGGCGAGGCCCACGGTTTTGTTTGATTCAATGTCATACTTGGCCAATACACGAATTCCGGTTTCTGCTTCAAACTCCTTGAGAAGCGGTTCAGAGAATTCACGGTCGAGCGCGGCGTAAACGACGACTTCCTGGGAGCTTTGACGCACACACCCGCCACAGACCAGCCCCAGAGCCAGACCGAAGACAGTCATCCAGCAAATCGGGATGGTCGCGTATGAACGGCAGCACAATAGGGTTCTGGTTGCCACTGTCAGGCCTGTCTGGGATGATGGAATGGAAATGCGGGAACAGGTTGAGGGAGCAGTTCATTTTATGAAACAATTGCGGTCAGGTGGTAGCGCGGTCGCTGCGTCAGGAACTTTACTGGCTGGGGCGGCAGGGATAATGCTGTTGCTCATCGGCGGCAGCGCCCTGGGTCAGGACGAAGCGATGCAGCGAATCAACCCGCGGATGGGTCCGCCGATTGCGATCGACGCTGCCGCCGTGGACGCCGCCGGCATTCGGCGAATTGAGTCGAAATACCTGGTGCTGTACACGGACCTTCCGGATGAGCAGGCGGACCAGTTTCCCGGCCTGTTCGACCAGGCCGTTCCGCAATGGTGCGAACGGTTCGACGTCAGCGTGGGAAAAACCAGATCGTGGCGACTTTCGGCATTTCTGATGCGCGACCGCGAGCGGTTCCGGATGGCAGGGCTGTTGCCAGATGATCTGCCGGATTTTCCGACGGGCTACAACCGCGGACATCATTTCTGGATTGTTGAACAGCCCGGGAACTATTACACGCGACACCTGTTGCTGCATGAGGGCACACACGCCTTCATGCAGTGGTTTCTTGGCGGCAGTGGTCCGGCATGGTATAGCGAAGGAACGGCCGAATTGCTGGGGTTGCACCGGATCGATGGTGAGGGGCAGCTGGCCCTGGGATTTCCCGTGGCCAGTCGCGAGGAGTGTGAGTTTTGGGAACGCCCGGCCGTCATACAACGTGCTGTGGCAGCGGGTAACAGGCGTACGCTGGGCGAAGTGCTGGACATGGGGCCGCTGGTTTTTGATGATCTGGAGGGTTATGCCTGGAGTTGGGCGGCGTGCGAGTTTCTTTCGGGGCATCCGCTGTCATCCAGAAGTTTTTCTGCTGCCAGGGGGCGGGCCGACGATGTCACGCCGCAGTTTAATCTCAAGTTGCGTCGGGCACTGCGCGACGAATGGCCCGGTCTGGAGCGTGACTGGCGCCTGTTCGTCGAAGATATGGAATACGCGCTGACCGCTGAACGGTCACGGCTGACTGCGGCCTTGCCCATCTCCGGCGAGAATGACGCCGCACAGTTCACCCTTGAGTGTGACCACGGATGGCAGTCCACCGGAATCCGGATCGAAGCCGGAAAAAAAATTCAAATCGAACCGTCTGGCCGATTCACCGTTGCGGTAATTCAACAGGCCGATGAGGAGAAAAAATGGCCCTGTGAGGCGGGCGGAATCACTCTCGAGTACTGGCGGGGACGTCCGCTGGGAATCCTGTTGGCCGGTGTCCTGGTCGACTCCGGCGAACGATCCGCTGTTGCCGAGGTCCAGCAGTGCACGGCGATTGGCACCGGAGGCGAGTTGGAATTCACCGTCGATGGGGAGTTGTTGTTGCGGATCAATGAGAATCCCGCCCGGATGAATGACAACGAAGGGAACTTGACCGTGCGCGTACGGCAGTAACAGTCCCGGGCAAATTGGCCAGCCGGTGCTCCCCAGGGCCTCTGTGAAAATGGGGATTCCTGGGTCACAATCGTTGGACAGCCGGCCAGCCGGCAGGCGGTGTTTGTTTCCCTGCGAATCGTCCCTTATCTCAGCACCCATCGAGCATGAACCAGTTGCAATCAAACGACCCGGAAATCTACGGCCTGATCTGCCAGGAGGCGATGCGGCAGCATGACGGCCTGGAGATGATCGCCAGCGAGAACTACACCAGCCCCGCGGTGATGGAAGCGGTCGGCAGTGTGTTGACCAACAAGTATGCAGAGGGATACCCCGGCCGGCGGTACTATGGCGGATGCGAACATGTCGACACGATCGAAGAGATCGCGCGGAACCGGGCATGTGAGCTGTTCGGTGCGCAGTTCGCCAACGTCCAGCCACACAGTGGTTCACAGGCCAACCAGGCGGTCTATCTGTCGCTGATCAATCCAGGCGATACGGTTCTCGGGCTGGACCTGGCTCACGGCGGGCATCTGACTCACGGGATGAAGCTGAACAGCAGCGGGATTCTGTACGATTTCCACCATTACGGTGTCACCGCCGACACGCACCGCCTGGATTTTGACCAGATCGCGCGGATGGCCCGTGAATTCAAACCCAAACTGATTGTCGCCGGCGCCAGTGCCTATCCCCGGGAAATACCGCACGCCCGATTTCGGGAGATTGCAGATGAGGTCGGTGCAAAACTGTTTGTGGACATGGCCCACTATGCGGGACTGGTCGCGGCCGGGTTACATGACAATCCGGTTCGGGTCGCCGATGTGGTGACCACGACGACTCACAAGACCCTGCGCGGTCCGCGCGCCGGGCTGATCCTGTGCCGCGAAGAATATTCCAAAGACATCAATCGCAGCGTTTTCCCCGGCATTCAGGGTGGACCGCTGATGCATGGAGTGGCTGGCAAGGCGGTCTGTTTCCGCGAGGCGCTCCAGCCAGCGTTCAAAACGTATATTCAGGGTGTGATTGACAATGCCCGGGTTCTGGCCGAAGAACTGATGGCCGGCGGATTGCAGTTGAGCACCGGCGGGACCGACAACCACCTCGTGCTGGTCGATGTGACACCGTTTGGAATCGGTGGCAAAATCGCCGAAGCCGCCCTCGGCGACTGTGGCATCACGGTCAACAAAAACATGATCCCCTATGACAAACGCAAGCCGATGGACCCCAGCGGTATCCGCATTGGAACACCGGCGCTGACCACGCGTGGAATGGGTTCCGACCAAATGCGATCGATCGGCCAGTGGATTGTCGAAGTCCTGCGAAATCCTGCCGACACCGCCGTCAAAGAGCGTATTTGCAGCGAAATTTCGTCACTTTGTCAGGGCTTTCCCGTCCCCGCCGCCGCCATCACCGTTTGACCCACCTGCAGTACGCCCTGCTGGACAAAAAGGTAAACGTTCACGGGTCGATAACACATTAGCCATATTGCAGGGGGTCAGTCCGGTCAGACCCCGGCGCTTGAGCGGCTACGACCAAAGGCAACCGACGGTCCCCAATGGCCTGTCCCAAAGCGGACAGACTGTTGCCAGGTCAAAATCGGTCAGCCTCCTTTTTTTGGGGGCGGGGTACGATGGACGTCAACGTCCGTCGAAAACTGCGAATTGCGATGAACGTCCTCGTCCGTCGAAGACTGCGAAATGCGACGGACGTGGACGTCCATCGTACGTTCACCACAACCCGAAGATTTAAACTGGACAAGACTCGAGTGCTTTGCGGCTTGTGATCGCCATTGTTTTTCCTGTTTTTTGTGCAGAAGTGGCGCTGTCCCGCCAATTCTAGTCCTGCCAGCGAAAAATCTTCAGGGCAATCACAAAGGTCACCACTCCCCAGACCGCCATTGAAACCAGTTCCGGCCACTGCGACAGCAAGGGTGCCCCCTCATTCATGACCGCACGCAGCGCGTTGTTCAGCGGGGTCAGTGGCAGAGCGCGAATCAGCGGATGAAACATTTCCGGAAATCGCTCCCATGAAAAAAACACCCCGCACAACGTCCACATCGGCAACATCACCAGGTTCATCAGCCCCGATGCGGACTCAATCGTCTTGCACCGCGCCGCGACCAGCAGCCCGATCCCCGAAAACTGCAACGCACCCAGCAGAATCACAAATGTCAGCGCCCACCAGTTGCCCCGGACCTGAACCCCGAACAGCAGCCACGAGACGACCACCATCAGAACAATCTCCGGAATCATGAAGACAATTCGCGAGATCATGATGCCACCCAGAAAGTCCGATCGCCGCATC
>JBGSVU010000176.1:0-11661 GCA_041752775.1 Pirellulaceae bacterium
GTCGGCCATCAACGCGGCTTTCAGCGACCTGGTGGTTTCGCGCCTGTTGCTGGGCCAGCTCGGTCAGGCCGTCAGTTCGGGCAAGGCCTGTCTGTTGTTCGGCCCCCCCGGAAACGGAAAATCATCGCTGGCAGCGCGGATCACGCGCGCAATCGACCCGCATGTCTGGATTCCACGCGCCATCTCCGTCGGCGGAGAAGTCATCCGGCTGTATGACCCGACCGTTCACGAAGCCGCCCCGTTGCCGAAAACAGACGCGCTGCTGGTCGACGGCAGATACGACGACCGCTGGGTCCGGATCAAACGGCCGACAATCACGGTCGGTGGCGAACTGACGATGGAAAATCTGGAAGCCACCATGAATCCGGTCACCCGGATCATCGAGGCGCCGATTCATGTCAAAAGCAACTGCGGCTGTCTGGTGATCGACGACTTTGGCCGCCAGCGCATCAGCGTCGAAGAACTGCTGAACCGCTGGATCGTGCCGATGGACCGCCACGTCGATTATGTCAATTTGCCCTCGGGGCGCCAGATCAATTTGCCGTTCGAACAGATTCTGGTCTTTGCGACGAACCTCGATCCCTCGGCACTGTGCGACGAAGCGTTCCTGCGGCGGATACCCTACAAGCTGGAAGTTTTCGATCCGACCGAATCCCAGTTTCGCAGCCTGTTCGAAACCCGCCGACAGCAGATGGGATTTGAATTCCAGGCAGGGATTGTCGACTACATCATCGAGTATCACTACAAACGGGCATCCCGTCCGTTCCGTTTCAGCCAAGTCGGCGATTTGCTGGACCAGGCCAGGGATTTCTGCGAGTACCACGGCAAACCGCTGGTCCTCAATCGCGATATCGCGGAACTGGCTGTGCTGAACTATTTTTCAGGGATGTAGTGGCCTGGTGACTTGTCCAGATCAAATCTTCGGGATGAGGTGAACGTACGATGAACGTCCTCGTCCGTCGAATTTCGCAGTTTTCGACGGACGAGGACGAGGACGTCCATCGTACCCAAATTCTTGCTAGTCCGCGGAGGCCTGATGCAATGCGCGTCCTTGGCCCGGCGTCCGTCGCGTGTCCTGCGGTCCGGACACGTCAGGTCCCTTCCGCAACCGGCGCAGCATTTTTGGGAATCGCCGTGACGGCAGTTCCGGTTTCGATCTGGTCGCCCGGATAGAGAATCACCGTATCGCCTGGCACCAGTCCTGCGGTGATCTGGGTGTGGGCATCGTTTTGCAGACCGGTTGAAACAGGCTGCATCACGGCGCGGCCATCGACGACTTTCAGGACGTGCCATTGCCGCTGGAAACGGAACAGGGCGCTGTTGGGAACCTGCAGGGCAGACGGCAATTCCTCGACGGTAATCTGGGCCTCGACACGGTAACCGTCGCCGAGCGTGGCAATCCTTTCGGCGGGTTCATCAAAGTCGGCAATGATGTTGACCCGCTGTTCTTCAACGCCGAGCGATGAGACTTTGGTGAACGCTGCGGGTTCGATCACCCGTACGATCGCCTTCAGAGGCGGCCCGCCCCAGTGCTCGATCGTGATTTGCGAGCCAGGCCGGATCCGCGTGGCATCGGTTGAAAGGACGTCAATTTCGATTTCCAGGTTGCGAGGATCACCGACTTCCAGAATCGGAGTACCCACCGAAACCACAGTGGAACTTTCCTGAAACACCCGCAGCACACGGCCCGAAACTGGCGTCAGGATCTCGAACGGATCTGCGGCCTCTTCGCTGGTCATCCCCACGTTGCTCTCAGGATTTGCGGCCCCGCCGAAATGTTGTGCGGCGGCCCGGGCCATTTCCAGTTCGTACTGCGCAATTTCGGTTTCGAATGCTCCGGCCTTGGTCGCCTGGGCGGCTGCCAGAAACTCTGCCCTTGCGATGTCCAGTTCCTCCTGGGAGACTGACCGTTCTGCCCGCAGATTTTCCGAGCGGCCGAACCTGGACTTGGCGAGGTCGAAATTGATGCGCGCCTGTTCGGCATTGGCTTCGGCCCGCTTCAGTGTTGCTTCGGCCGCGGAAACCCGCGCCCTGGCTTCCGCCCGCGAACGGGCGTCGAGGATGGCGGGATCACTGGGCAGGATGACTGCGACGAGCGAGTCGTTTCCTTCGAGAGCGTCCCCTTCGTTGAGCTGGATGCGATTCAGCCGCCCGGAAACCGGTGCCGAGACAATGTATTTTTCGCGGATTCGGGTCTTGCCGTCTTCGCGGACGGAAACCCGCAAACTGTCCTCGGTGACGAGGGCCGTTTCGACCGCAACCGGCCTGGGGATGACCGCCATGTAAACGGCACCGGCAATTCCGGCGCCAATCAAAGTCCAGATTATTGATCGAATGGTTAGTTTCATGTTCATCCTGGGGGATCCAGCCACAACGCGTTCCGGTTTCCGCTATTCCCTGGTCTTCAATACACCGACCAGATCCAGTTGGCTGATCCGCCTCTGGACAACCACGGCCGAAAAAAAAGTCGATACCATCACGACCGCAGCGGCCAGCATAAAGGTGTTCCGGCTGATCACCAGCGGCAACCGGTAATTGTCCGTTTCCAGTCCGGAAATCATGATACCGGCAAAACCGTATCCCACCGCCCATCCCAGGGGAATCGCCACCAGGGTGAACAGGAAAATTTCACCGAGCAAAACGGTTGAGACTTCGTTTTGGGTAAAGCCAATCACGCGCATCGTCGCCAAATCGCGGCTCTGTTCGGAAAGTGATATTCGCGCGCTGTTGTAGACCACCCCATTGGCGATAATCCCCGCGAACAGCACGATGAACGACCGCATCACGAGGATATTGCTGGCGACCGTTTTTTGAAAACTTTTGACCATCGCATCCTTGATCACGACGCTCGCCACACCCGGGCGCATCTCCAGCTCACGGAAAACGCCCTCCAGCCGGTTGCTGTCCACGGTCAGAAAGGCACCGGTGGCGACGCCCGATTCACGCAACAGGCCGTGCAGCTGCTGTTTGTTCATGTAGGCGTTCAATCCGGCGTATTCTTCGACGATGGCCGACACCTCAACCAGGACGGTTGGACGTTTGCCTTCCAGCACCTCCACGGTCAATTCATCACCTGGCCGAACGTCCAGCTTTGCTGCCAGGGCGCTGTTCAACATCATGCCGAAGGGTGGCACGACGATTTCCCTCCCCTCCGTATCGAGCAGGCGGTACAGCTGCGGGTTTTCTTCCAGCCCAATGATCCCCACCCTCCGGCTGTGCTGTTTGAATTTCAGCCGGGTCGCCACGGCGCGAATCGTCTCGCTGTCGGATACGCCCGGCAACCGGGACATCTCAAAGATCACCGACTGGGTGGCCGGCTCGACAAAACTGACTGTCAAATCCTGCCGCTGGGCTTTTTCGAACTGAAACTCCATCATGTAATTGAGCGAGTCGAGCGTAAAGTTCCCCAAAATCATGACCGCCACAGCCAGCGAAATACCAACCACGGCCAGCGCCGCCTTGACCGGTTTGCGGGCCACGTTTCGAACCACAATCCGCAACGTGGCCGGCAACAGTCCTGAGGGGATCATTTTTTCGAACAGCGTCGGCCGGAAACTGGCAGGCGGCTCCGGGCGCATCGCTTCGGCGGGCGGCAACCGGATGGCATGGCGCACGGAAAACCATGTACCGGAAACGGCGGCCGCAGAAGTCAGCAAAAACGAGAGCACCACCGCCAACCGGTCGACGCGAAACTCGAGTACCGGAAACTTGTAAAACTCCTGGTACAGTCTGGTCATCGCACTGGCCAGCCAGAATCCGGCAAGGGTCCCCAAAACAGTCCCCGAAATCGAAATTATCAGGACAAAATTCAGGTAATGAAAACCCACCGCCAAACTGGAATAGCCAAACGCCTTGAGCGCGGCAATCTGCTCGCGCTGCTGGCTGATGATGCGGGATATGACGATGTTCAGCAGAAACGCGGCGACCGACAGAAAAATGGCCGGTGCCATGATGGCCATGCCGCGCAAGCCATTCATTTCGTCCATCAGATAGCGATGCGACAACTGCTCTTCGCGGTCAAAGGCACCCACGCTGCCAAAAGGTTTCAGGTGGGTATCCACTCCGTCGATGACTTCATCCACGTTGGCGTCGCGGGCCAGTTTCAGGCTGAGACTGTTAAAGGCACCGGTCATGTCGAGGGCCGCCTCAAGGTCCCGCTGGTTGATCCAGAAGACGCCGAAGCGGCGATCGTCCGGAAAAATGTTTCCGGGTTGAACCTGAATCACATACTCCGGTGACAGTGCGATCCCGACTATGACCAGTTTCTGGCGTCTGCCGCGAATGATGGCACTGACCGAATCACCGGCTGAAAAATTGTGGACTTCGGCAAACCTTTCCGACACGACGACTTCGCCGGCATGCCCCGGAATCACCATCCTGCCCCGTCGCAGATAAAGCTGGTTCAGCCGGTTATCCCCCGACTCCGGCAGGGAAATCAGCCGGGCCGTGGCCGGTTCTGTCATCTCCGGAACGTTGATCAGCACGTCACAGACGATCCGGGTTTCGACCGCTGATACGCCGGGGAGATCCCGAATTCGCGGCTCCATCGAATTGGGAACGCGGCGGGCTGCTGAAAAAACATCGGCGAACCGGAACTCACGGTAAAAGTAATCCTTGCTGGTGACCAGCGATTCGTAAGCGCACATCGACATGACGAAGGTGGCGACCCCGGAAGCGATAACCAGCACGATGGCAATGATCTGGCCTTTCGTCCGGGAAAGATCCCGCAGCAGTTTGCGGTCGAGTTTCAGCATCACCTACCACTCCAGTTCTGAGGCAGCGAGTTTGCTGGCATTCGATTCGATTTTTACAATCTGGCCATCGGACAGGGAAACCACACGATCCGCCATCTGGGCGATGGCCACGTTGTGGGTGATGACTGCGGTGGTGGTGCCCAGCTCCTGATTGATCCGGGCAATCGCTTCCAGAACGATAATGCCCGTCTGCACGTCGAGCGCGCCAGTTGGTTCGTCGCACAACAGGACGCTGGGCCGCTTGGCAATCGCCCGGGCAATCGCAACACGCTGCTGTTCGCCGCCGGACAGCTGCGCAGGAAAATGATCGGCTCTCCCGGTCAGCTTGACCATCTCCAGGGCGTCCAGAGGATCCATCGGGTTTTTTGCAATTTCAGTCACCAGTTCCACGTTTTCTTTGGCGGTGAGGCTGGGAATCAGGTTGTAGAACTGAAACACGAATCCGACGTTGTCCCGGCGGAAACGCGTCAACTCGGCTCCGCTGGCGGTCGACAGATCCTGGTCGAGATAGTGCACCGTTCCTGAACTCGCCACATCCAGTCCACCCAGGATATTCAACAGCGTGGATTTGCCGCTGCCCGAGGCTCCGAGCAGCACGACGAATTCATGCTGGTACAAGTCCAGACTGACACCGCGCAGCGCATGCACCTGGACCTCGCCCATTCCATAAACTTTGGTAATCTCACGGGCGCGAAAGACGGCGGTCTGGGCCGGGGTTGCCTGTGCCATGGACTCCTTTCGGAACAGTCGTTGCAAAAGGCTGCAACAAGATTCAAAAAAACGTGGGCAATGCCGCACCGGAAGCCCCGGATTCACCGGGTCGGCCTGGCATTCGCCTGCTGCACCTTTCACTTTGCGGCCGTCGACTGTGCCAATTTCGTCGGCAGCAGGCGGCTGGATCGCCGATGCCTGTTCGTGCGACCACGACGTTTATCATACAGACACCGCGTGCGGCGACAAAATTCGTTTGTCTGCGCCGAACGCTATGCCCGGGTTAATGGTACTGCAACCGTTCACCAGGTCGCCGTAAAAAAATGGAGACTGAATCCTGCCGATCGGGTCGATACGGCTGTTTTGTGCACCAGTCGCCCACTGGGCGCGGCGGGCGCGGCACAGTCGGCCGATCGCCCTGCGGCAAAATGGGCTATGATGCCTGGCAGTGCGCCAAACTGAACATGCGACCGGGACTTGTCGCGAAACGATGGCCTTCCATGAGGAGAAATGATGATGTCAGGTTTGAAACGATGCCGGTGGATGCTGGGCCTGGGGACGGCCGTGGCCGCTTGCACTTTTTTTGTTCCGACCGGAACAGGTCAGGAGAGCGGGCGGGATTCGACAATCCCAACCGAAGAACAGTCGCGGCAGACCATCGCGGAACTGGAATCGCAAATCGGGGGCGAAAAATGGTTGCCAGTTGTGCTGTCCGATTCCGGTGTTCTGGCTGGAGACGATTTGTTTTTCAAACTGGTCGAGCGGGATGGAGCAACGGTCAGTTTGTATCCGCTGATGGCGCCGGGACAGATACCGGTCACGCGGGGTTATCCCATCGATCCGCACCCCGGCGAGGCGCGCGATCATCCCCATCACCGTTCGCTGTGGATCGCGCACGGAGACGTCAACGGTGTCGATTACTGGACCGGCAAAGGTCAAGTCCATGTCAGGGAACTCGGTTCCGAAACCGGAGACGACGCGAACTCGCTGACCATTGCCGAACAGGCTGAATTGTTGAAGGATGGCAAGTCCATTTGCCACTTGAATTCGGTGTTTCAGGTTCGGGCCCTTGCAGCGGCACGCTGGATCGACTGCCGGGTGACCCACCATGCAGCGTCGGAGCGGGTCGTCTTCGGTGACACCAAAGAGGGTTTCTTCGCGTTGCGGCTTCATCCGGATTTGCGGTTGACGGCGGATCCCAAACAGGGCGTCGAGGAAGTCTTCGGCCATGCGATCAACAGCGAAGGCCACACGGATGCAGCGGTATGGGGCAAACGGGCGCGGTGGGTCTGTTACCAGGGACCCGTGGATGGCAGCGACGTGTCGGTCGTGATCATGGACCACCCCAACAACCTGCAGCACCCAACAACCTGGCACGCCCGGGATTACGGTTTGTTTGCGGCCAACCCTTTTGGACTGCACGACTTTCTGGGAAAGGAATCAGAGAGCGGCGAGTTCGTCCTGAATCCGGGCAATTCCCTCGAATTGAACTATCGCGTCCTGTTGCGACCCGGCAGGATCGCCCCCGCGGAAATTGAATGGTGGTTCGAACAATTCGCGGGCAAAAACCAGTAGCCACGACAGGGATGAAACGCAGCGGGCAAAAGGACTCAGCTGCTAATCGCGCCCTGACATCCGGAGCCGGCGCCCGCCGTGCAGCCGAAACAGTGCTGCCCAAGGCGAATCGCGCGGTTTTGAATCGCGGCAAAATCAAATTCGTGGATACTCACCGGCAGTGGTGACTGGAGCTGCATTTCCAGCATCTGGTTGAAATCGCAGTCGTACAGTTTACCGTCCCATCCAACCGAAAGTGTATTGCGGCACATCAGCCCGTTGATCGCCGACGGATTGAAAGCGTCGATCAGCCGTTGCATGTAGCGATGGTACTCGCCCGTTCGCAACAGGTACTCCAGGAAACGGCTGACCGGCATGTTGGTGATGGTGAACAACCGGTTGAACCGAATCCCGTGGCGGGAAAGCAGTTCGCGGCGATAGTCGGATTCGAGTTCAGCCTGGCCGGGAGGGAGGCTGGGCCCGACGGGGTTGTAAACCAGTGTCAGGATCCTGTCGCTGTCTGGCACCCCGTAGCCCAGCGAATTCAACAGTTGCAATGCCTTCACCGACCTTGCAAAGGAACCGTCGCCGCGCTGGGCGTCCGCGTTTTCTGCGAGGTAGCAAGGCAGCGAAGCCACAATTTCGACCTGGTTCGCGGCGAGAAATTGCGGCAGGTCTTCGTAACCGCGGGCGAGCAGGATCGTCAGGTTGCAACGGTCGATCACATGCCGCCCGGATTGCCTGGCGGCAACAACCATGTCGCGGAAATGGGGGTTCATTTCTGGCGCACCACCGGTCAGATCAAGCGTGCCGATTGCAGGATTCTCCCGCAGTACGCGCAGACAGGCATCGATCTCCGGCCGCTGCATGATCTCGCGCCGGTCGGGACCTGCATCCACGTGGCAGTGTTCGCAGGTCATGTTGCAGAGCTTGCCGAGGTTGACTTGCAGGATTTCGATCGTGCTGGCCTCCAGTCGGGGATGGCCGGCAGCCAACAGTCGCTGTGCGAAACGACTGGCGTCGCTGGCAGGCTGCAGCACGGTCAACTGGTGCGCGGCGCTGGCGAGCGGTTCGCCGCGATGTTTGAGCGATGTTTTTACATTCATGTACAGAATCACCAGTGGAATACAGAGAGGAGCAGTTGTGAAATGGCGTCCAGCAAGGTCACTCCGGAATCAGGCGGTCAGCATAATGCGGCCTCGCGGGCGTGGGCGGCAATGCTGTAACGTTAGCGGACGGAAACCTCGAATTGCCGGTGCGGATTCATGGTTATGTTCGTCAGTCAGGTTCATCGCCCAAGTCAGGATTGTAGGAGCTGGACCCGCTCCTGTTAATTGCGGGAACACCTTCGGCAGGAACCGTCAGGGAAATAGTCCCTGCATGCTGGACAAATGGGGCAACAAGTCCGACATTGGAAGAAACACAAGTCCGGAATGTTTACAGGCACCAGGCGGCGTAGTTCCATGTTTCTGCAGCAACCCAACGAAACACCTTACGATCTGAATTTTGCGGTGCTGGGATTTCCGGTGCGAATCAACCCGCTGTTTTTTTTGATGCCGCTGTTGCTGGGTGGAAGTTTCCTGCAGGTTTTTCAGGCTTTTGAAGTCAACACCGGAATTGGCCTGATTCTGATCGTGGGCGTTTTTCTGGTCTCGATTCTGGTTCACGAGCTGGGGCATGCCCTGGCGTTCCGGTTTTATGGCACGGATTCCAAAATTGTACTGTATGCGATGGGTGGGCTGGCCATTCCGACCGGTTCGGGCTGGGGTCGCTCGCGGCGGAGTGCGGGGACTCCCTATTCCCAGATTGTGATCTCGCTGGCGGGTCCCGTGGCGGGACTGTTGCTGGCCGTGGCGCTGGGCGGCATCGGCTTGGCTCTGGGGGGGCAGATCGAATGGAGCATGCTGGGGATCTTTCCACTCCCATTTCTGGTTCCCGTTTCCGAAACGCTGAAGGAGATGCGGGCACTCTGGATAGTGCTCTGGATCGGATTGAACATTAACGTCTTCTGGAATGTGCTGAACCTGATGCCCGTGTTCCCGCTGGACGGTGGGCAGATCGCCCGGCAGGTGTTTTTGATGAATGACCCGTGGAATGGATTGCGAAACGCCACGATTCTGTCGGTGGTTGTGGGAGGAGCGATCGCCGTATGGGGACTGTCGCGGGGCGATCATTTTATGGGGATCATGTTTGGAATGCTGGCATTTTCCAATTACCAGTCGATTTCGATGGGCGGCGGATACGGTGGTGGCCGGCCCTGGTAGCGTTTTTCGCAGGGCAGGGGGGTTGGGCAAACCAGGCGGTTTCCGGGCCGGCATAATTTGCCTGATCGGCAGAGTTTCTCAAGTCGGACGTTGTCGAGGCCCGAAAAATGATGATGCAGGAATGCGGGGGGGCATTTCGTCGAAGCTGCTGCGCGCCGACCGGGGTTCAAAAGATGGGGACCGGGGTTCGCATTCAGTGGCTGACAGGAGCTGAAAAAAGACGGGCCCGGTGGCGCGGCCAGTTTTTTTGAAAAACCGTGTCTGATTCTTCAGTGGAAATACGCGAACCGGGACGACCGTTTCCTGAAACGGGGCTGACGGGTTTCATTGCGGCATGGATTGCCGGGTGGGGCCGTTTGGCGATCGAGGTCTTTGTGGCCGTGGGCGAATTCAGTCTGTTCGTGTGGCGCACGATGATCTGGATGGTCACGCGATTTCCGCGCGCCGAAACGTTGTGGCCCAATTTTCATCAGGTCGGCGTGGCCAGCCTGCCGGTGGTGGCCCTGACGGGAACCTTCATCGGCATGGTGCTGGCGGTGCAAAGCTATTTCCAGTTTCGCCAGCTCGGTCTGGAAACGCGACTGGGTGGCGTAATTAATCTGACGTTGTTGCGGGAACTGGGCCCGGTGTTGGCGGCGACGATGCTGGCAGGGCGGGTGGGCAGTTCGATGGCGGCTGAACTGGGAACCATGCGCGTGACTGAGCAGATCGATGCGTTGACGGCGATGGGGGCGAACCCGATTCGCTATCTGGTGGTGCCGCGATTTCTGGCCTGTTTTCTGCTGATTCCGGCGCTGACGATCATGGCGGATTTCATGGGTGTTGCTGGCGGGCATTTTTACAGCGTGATTGTGCTGGGGATCGACATGCATCATTACTGGTACAACAGCGCCCAGTTCGTGACGGTATTTGATTTGCTGGTGGGGTTGTTCAAGAGTTTCTTTTTCGGATCGGCGATTTCACTGATCAGCTGTTATCAGGGGTTCAACTGTACAGCGGGTGCGGAAGGGGTCGGGCGGGCGGCGACGGCTTCGTTCGTCTACTCGTTTGTGGCGATTCTGGTGCTGGACCTTTTTCTGGGAATTGCCCTCGATTCGATATACTTCACATGGTATCCGGAGGGGACGCGAACACTCTGATGAGTGGCCCATTGTGATGATTGAACAATTGATGGAAACACAGCAGCCGCTGGTCGAACTGGGCGGCGTCAACGTCGGCTTCGGCGGTCAGTCGGTGCTGCGCCAGATCGATCTGAAGATTCCGGCGGGCCAGACGCTGTGCCTGCTGGGTGAAAGCGGATGCGGAAAAACGGTTCTGATGAAGACCATCATCGGGCTGGTCCAGCCGCAGAGCGGGAGAGTCCTGTTCGACGGAGTGAACATTGACACGCTGGGCGAGCGGGAGATCAGCCGCATGCGACTGCGATTCGGGTTTGTGTTCCAGAACGCGGCGCTGTTTGACAGCATGACGATCGCACAGAACGTGGCATTTCCATTGCGGCAGGACGGGCGTTTTTCCAACGCACAGATTCGGGAACTGGTCCTCAGCCGGCTGAATCAGGTCGGACTGCCCAACAACGTGGTCTACAAAAAGCCTGCCGAGCTTTCGGGCGGAATGCGGAAACGCGTGGGACTGGCCCGCGCTCTCGTGATGAATCCGGAAGTCATCCTGTACGACGAGCCGACCACGGGGCTGGACCCAATCATGACCGACATTATCAACCAGTTGATCATCCGGACGCGACGCAAAAACCCGGTGACCAGCATTATCGTCACGCACAACATGGAAACCGCACGGACAGTGCCCGACAGGGTGGTCATGCTCTATCCGGTCTGGCGGCTGGAGCCGGGCGAACCCCAGATCATTTACGACGGGCCACCCGAAGGGATGGACCAGTGCCGGGACCGGCGGGTCCGTCAGTTCGTCAGGGGAGAAGCGGGCCAGCGGTTAATGGAACTGGTCTCTGACCAGCCCGATGCCGAATGGTAGCCGGGACGGGTTGAAGCGAATCACAGTCCGTTGGAGCAGGTCACGGCAGTTTACGGAACAGGGAGCGAAGTACCGGGGCGATGGAAGAACGCTGGTTGCAATTGCGGGTGGGCATGTTCGTCGTTTTGGCGATGATCGTGCTGGGCCTGTTGATCTTTCTCAACAGTGAAGGCTGGACAACCCAGTATTCGCTGCTGGTGAAAGCGCGCAGTGCTCCCAATGTGACCCAGAACACGCCGATTCGCCGCAACGGAATCCTGATCGGCCGCGTCGGGGGTGTCACCACCGACGATGATTTTGTGGCGATTGAATTGCGAATCAACGCCGACGCAGCCGTCTACGAAAATGAAATCTGTGCGATCGGTACCGAGTCGTTTATGGGTGATGCC
>JBGSVU010000177.1:0-7786 GCA_041752775.1 Pirellulaceae bacterium
AGAGGCGGCGCGGATCAGTTGGTCGCCGTGGCGGATTTTTTTCCGGGTGACGTTGCCGCGAATGGGGCCGGCGCTGGTGGCGGGTTCGGTTTGGGCTGTATTGGTGGCCAGTCGTGAAATCGCCGTGACTGACATTTATCAAATCAGGACCATGGCCGAGCAGATTTATCTGGGGTATGCGCTGGGCGCGGGACTGGATGCGGGCGGATTTTTGCCGGTGGGAATCGGCACCGTACAGACGCCGCAGCTGGTTCTGTTTCTGGTCTGGCTGATGTTTGCGGCCTGGCTGGCGATGGGGCGGATATCGGGTTCGTTGCGGCAGCGCAATGACCCGGGAATTTTGGACGGGAGCCAGCAGCGCGGGTCGCGTGCTGCAGTCTGGGCGACAGGGATTCTGTTTTGTGTGCCCCTGCTGAATCTGGTTGGTCGGGCGGGCATGCGAACGGTTGCCGTGGGCGGGATCCCGCAACAGCGCTGGTCCCTGCCGAACCTGTTTCATGCCATGGGGACGGCGCTGCGGGACAGTTGGCCGGAATGGCAATGGTCGCTGGTGATCTCGCTGACGGGTGCGCCGATGCTGCTGGTTTTGCTGTTGCTGGTGACGTGCGTGGCGAGTCGCAACCGGGCGGGCCGGATTTTTTTCTGGAGTACCGTTTTGCAGCTCGGGGTTTGTCCAGGGCCAGTGATTGGGCGCGGACTGGTTGCACTGTCGGGGAGCAGCAGCGGCGCCCTGTGGGTCTGGCTTTGGGACCGGACGATCCTCGGGCCGGTGCTGGCGTCGGGGCTGTACCTGTGGCCGCTGGCGGCGATTTGCCTGTGGAGTCTGTTGCGGGCGATTCCGGAGAATCTTTTTGACGTGGCGCGAATGAATGGGCGGGGAGAATGGTCGGCGTGGATCGTGGTCGTGGTCTGGAATGGGGGGCGTACGATCGTGGGACTGTGGATTTTCGTGGGGGCGCTGTTTTTCGGTGAACTTTCGGCCAGCCATCTGGTCCGTCCCGGCGGGATCGATATTGTGCCACGGCTGGCGTTGGGCAAACTGCATTCGGGGGTGGATGAAGTCACGGCAGCGACTGGATTGATCGCGGCGATTCTGCTGACTGTGGTTGCGTTGTTGGGATGGTGGATGGTCGGAGTTCGGGTACCACGGTCGGCCGGGGGGCGTGTAGAATCGGAAGCGATGGCGGAACGGGCGGGGCCAGGTTTTTTTTCAGGCTGAATCGATGCATATTCATTTGATGAACGGGAAACGGCGCCTGATAAAATCCGGAAACAGCGGATGGTTCATCCGGACTCTGGTGTGGACTGTCGTGCTGGGCGGTCTGCCCGGGACCGGGTGGGCGCAAGATGGAGAATTGCGGCGCGGCGGCGCGGAAACGCTACAGCCGCGGGAGGAATCTGGTGACAGCGGAGAAGTGTCCGAAGCAGTTTTTGGGCGGATACAGTTTGAGCAGTCGGGACTGTTGCACAGTGTGGATGGCGAAATCCTCGTCACGGCCGAAGATGGCGGAATGTTGTTGCGCAGCGCGGACTTGCGTCTGTGGATGATTCAGCCGGACGAAATCCGTCAGCAGGAAAAACTGGATCAACCCGTCGTGCCACTGGATGCCAAACAGTTGTCGGCGGCGTTACTGGAAGAGTTGCCCGACGGATTCCGGATCGAGACGACCCGGAATTTCATCGTGGCCTACAACACCGACCGGATGTTTGCCCGCTGGGTTGGAAATCTTTACGAAAAATTGCTGCGAGGTTTTCTCTCGCACTGGAAAACGAAACGGGGGTATGTGCTGCAGGCGCCCCAGACACCACTCGTCGTCATCGTCTATGGATCCGTTCAGGAATACAACGAGCATGTCAGAAGGGAGTTGGGCAGCGAGCCGGGGTCGATGGTGGCGTATTACTATCTGATGTCGAACCGCGTGACACTGTACGATTTGACAACGCAGTTTGGAGCGGCAGGCGGCCGACAGAAGAGTATTCCGGAGATTATTGCCAGCCCCGGGGCAGCGGAAATGGTGGCGACGATCATCCATGAGGGAACGCATCTGCTGATGTTCAACAGCGGAATGCAACAGAGGTTTGCCGACACACCGCTGTGGGTCAACGAAGGGCTGGCGATGTATTTCGAAACGCCGGACCCCAACAGTCCCCAGGGCTTTGGAGCGATTGGACAGCCCAGTCCCATGCGTCTGAACCAGTTTCTGCAATACGCGCGGAACCGTACTCCGGAATCGCTGGTGGAGATGCTGACGGACGATTCGGTTTTTCGCGACGGCAGCCAGACTTTGAACCGTTACGCCGAATCCTGGACTTTCAATTATTTTCTGTTACAGCGGCACAGCGACCAGTACGTGGCCTATCTGAAACACCTCGCAGAGAAACCGCTGATGCGGTACGACGCGCCCGGGCAGCGGCTGGCCGAATTCCGGAAGTTTTTTGGGGACGACTTGCAGAAGCTGGATGCGGAGTTCATGCAATATGTGACCGGGAAACGCTAGACTTGGCCTGTCGGGCAGGGAGGTATCGATCGTGCCGGACTGTGATTAAAATCGTAACGGGAACGCGCTCGGCAGAATGACCTCTTGCGACTGCGTCAGTCTTTTTTTGAATTTGCGTCAGCACTTTGTGATTCCTTCCTGTCAGGACCCGAAACATGAACCAGCCCACCATCCGGAACTCAGTACCCCCTGCCGTGAATCGCAGGAAATTTGTCCAGGCGTCGTCGCTGGCCGTGGCCGCTGCATCGGCGTTGCCTGCGACGTTGTCGGCTGGTGTCCATCACAGCGTCGATGAAACGATCCGGGTCGGACTGATTGGATGCGGTGGGCGGGGAACAGCGGCAGCGGCCAATGCCTGCAAAGCCGATTCCAGTGTCAAGATTACGGCGCTGGCCGATGCCTTTTCCGATCGACTGGAACTGTGTGAAAAACGGCTGCTGGCCAATGAGGGCACGGCAGACAGGCTGGCTTTGGAGGAGGGTTCCCGATTTTCCGGAATGCAGTGCGACACCGATCTGATCAACTCGGACGTTGATGTGGTGTTGTTGTGTCAGCCGCCGTTTTTTCGGCCGGCCTCGCTGAAGGCAGCGGTCGAGGCTGGCAAGCATGTGTTCTGTGAAAAGCCGGTTGGAGTCGATGTGCCGGGCGTGTTGTCCGTAATGGAGACCTGCAGGAACGCGGGCAATCTGAGTATCGTGTCGGGTTTGTGCTGGCGCTACGATGCCGGCGTCCGCGAGACGGTCCGGCAGATTCAGGAGGGAGCCATTGGTGACATTGTTTCGATTCAGGAAAATTACTTGACGGGCGAACTGTGGCATCGCGGCAACCGGCCGGAGTGGAGTCAGCTGGAGTACCAAATGCGCAACTGGCTGTATTTCTACTGGCTGTCGGGCGACATCACTGCGGAACAGCACATCCACAGTCTGGACAAGGCGGTCTGGTTGATGGGGGACACGCCACCGGCGCGGGCTTATGGCGTCGGCGGGCGGCAAAAGCGGACCGGCAAGGAGTACGGCAACGTCTACGACCATTTTGCGACCTGTTTTGAATGGCCCAACGGCGTCAAGGTTTTCTCCTGTTGCCGCCAGATGTCGGAGTGTTTCAATGAGGTCGAAGACTGGGTATATGGCACCAAAGGCAAGGCCCAGATTCTTGGCAACAAGGTTGTCTCTGACGGCCACGAATGGGTCTACGATGGTCCGAAGCCGGACATGTATGATGTCGAACACGAGTACCTGTTCCGCAGCATTCGGGAAGGGAAGCCGATCAATAATGGGCATTACATGGGGATCAGCACGCTGGTGGCCCTGATGGCCCGCAATGTCTGTTACACGGGTCAGAAACTGGAATGGGAAGATTTTCTGAAAGACGAAACCCGGCTGGGACCCACTCAGTCCGGGTTTGGCGATTTTGACCCAGGCCCGGTTCCGATTCCGGGATCAAAACTGTAAAAAAAGGTCGGCCAGTCGTCGATCCGAAAAGTAAAAAAATACGGCAGGCCCGGGTCTGCCGTTTTTTGTTGGCGGCGGCGGTCTGGCGGGATGCATGGCACAGGATGGAAGATGGAAATGGCGGAAAACAGGAATATTCCAGGCCAGATCGAATACGGAACCTACCTGCAACTGGATGAATTGCTCTCTGCACAGGTGCCGGAAAGCGGGCGAGGTGGTGCCACCCCGGCGCACGACGAGATGCTGTTTATTGTCACGCATCAGGCTTATGAGCTATGGTTCAAACAGATTCTGCACGAGCTGGACTCCGTTACCGGGATTTTTTCTGGCCAGCGGCTGGAAAACCGCCAGCTGGCGACCGCGATTCACAGGCTGTCGCGCGTCCGTTCAATTCAGGATCTGTTGTTGCAGCAGATTGACGTGATCGAAACGATGACGCCACTGGATTTTCTCGACTTCCGGGACCTGCTTGTTCCAGCGTCGGGGTTTCAGAGTATGCAGTTCAAACGGATTGAAATCGCGCTCGGACTGCGGTATCGCGATCGCGTGCCACAGGACCAGGATTTTTTCCGGACCCGGCTGGATGCCGGGCAGCGCCAGGTTCTGGAAGCGGCCGAATCGCGACCTTCCCTGATGGAACTGACTGCGGACTGGCTGGAGCGCATGCCGTTCGACCAGTACGGCGATTTTGATTTCTGGCAGCAATACGCTGCCGCTGTGGAAAGAATGCTCAGTTCCGATGCGGAGATTGTCGGCGCCAACCCGTCAATATCCGAAGAGCGTCGGGCCGAGCAACTGCGAACCGGGCAGGCGACACGCGAGCGATTCGAGGCGATACTCGATGCCGGACAATATGCCCGGTTGCGCGATGAGGGAGTTTTCCGGCTGCCCCACCGGGCTTTTCTGGCGGCACTGTTCATCCATCTCTACCGCGACGAACCGGTTTTGTACGCACCCTTTCGATACCTCGTGAAACTGGTGGAGATCGACGAAGCGATGACCCGCTGGCGGACCCGGCATGCCATGATGGTGCATCGCATGCTGGGTGCCAAAATCGGCACCGGGGGATCGTCCGGGCATGACTATTTGAGCGAGACCGCGGCGCGCAACAGGATCTGGCGGGACTTGTTCAATATTTCGACGTTCCTGATTCCGCGAAGGGAGTTGCCGACCCTGCCTCCCGGTCTGGCAAGAGACCTCGGTTTTCATTTTGCTGGCGCCTGATTCGCCAAATTGTCCCCGGCGTGTATGCTTGAAAGATCGACGGCAGGGAAAATCAGCGGGAATCCCTGTCGCGGGACTCGAATTCGTACGAGACGACAGAAAAATCGGTTGGATCTGGGCTGGACGGTTGTGAACACCAAGAAGAAATTCAGACTGACGCCGATTCATGGCTTTCTGGGAGTTGTCGGAATCACCGTTTTGGCCACGATTTCCTGTGATATTTACAACAGGTCCCAGGCCAAAGTCCAGTCCGTCTCGCTGGACCAGCCGCAAACGCTGGATGATCTTGATCTGGAACGATTGCGACTGAAATACGATGCCATTCGCATTGATTCGGCAAGCATGCGGCCATCCACCAAGAAGGCCGTGGACGAGCGGGTGGAAATTGCAAAGGTCATGGTTCGCAAATCGGAAACGGCCGACGAATTGGCCGCCAGCCGTGAGCTGTTGATGAACGCGATGAAAAACCGGTACGCACTGCTGCGGGCCTTCAAAATGGACCCGGAGACCGTCGCAGCTGTCGAATCGGAGTTCATGGACATCGTTCGGCTTGTCAGTTCGGAAGGGGAGGGAGAGGCCCGCCGGACGGCGCTTGTATACGGATTCGATCTGAACAAGAACCGGATTCTGGAAAACGTGGCGCCCCCTGAAGTCATGGAAGACATGGCCTGGTTCCTGAAAGAAATCCGTACAGACTTTCCAGAAACCGGAACTGTTGCGCAAATAGAACGCACGGTGATTGATTTGCTGTTCACGGACAACAAAGATCCGCGAATCGACGGAGTCATCCGCCTGGTGAGCCAAACCTGGGCCGACCATCCCGACGAAAAAATCAGACAGTGGTCTGTCGGGCTGACCGATGACCTGATTTTCCGTGAACTGGACATGTTTGAAATCTACGAACGAATTCAAAAGGCGATTCCCGAAGCGTCCGCCGATTTTTTGCAGCTGTTGCCCGGGTTTTTTCGCCGCAAACCGTCAGTCCGCTGCATTGAACGGGTTGTGGCCATCGGTGCCGACATGGAATCGATGGGGAATTACGGGGACGCGAAAAAGACTTATGAGGCCATTCTCCAGCAGTTGGATGAAAACGGCCTCGCGGGAATGGACCGCGCCCGCCAGTTGTCCGAATACGGGTTGAGACGACTGGCCAGTCTGAACCAGCATGTGACCGCCAGTTTTACCGATGCCAGCGGAAAAACACAGGCGTTCACGGACGAACAGTTTTCGAGGAACGCATTCCTGGTGATGTACGTGACCAGTGCCGCCATGTTCCACGACCGCTACGAAAATACCTTCTCGGTGGAGTCGCTGAACTCCCGAAAAATCCAGTTGCTGGTCGTCTGCCTCGGCATGACCGCAGATCAGATCAAACAGGACATGGATGGCCTGGTGGAAACAGGCATCATTTTGGTGCCCGATCCGGACAACTCCAGCGAGATCTTTCAGTTCATGCCCACCCTGATATGGCCCGCATTCTGGACAATCAGCCGCGAACACACTGTTTCCGGCATCTCTCTGTTGCCCAACAGTCTGGCCCAGGAACTGGAAGCCCTGCGTTTTGACTCATTCTGATTCCAGCTCCTGCCTGGCCGCTGAAGTTCAGTTGTCGATGACTTCTACAACATTCCTGCGGCTGCCCAACAACCCGCTTCGCTCTGCACCGGTGCATTGCCCGTTGCCGCAACCATAATCACTGGTCTGACAGCCGCCTTTTCCGCAGTTGCGGTTGCCGCATCCACGGCCCTGCCAGTCGCAGCAGCCCCCATTTCCCCGCAGCGTGCCGTAAGGCCGCCGCTTGAACATGTCCAGCCCCATCGGTTCGTTACAGCAGTCGCATCCGCACTGGTATTGCCATTCGTTGCATTGGGTCGGTCGGCCAAAGGCGTCCGTTTCGGGAACGGCGCCCGATTTCTGCCAGGCGCTGGTGAACCCGAACGGTGGAGCCGCGCCGGGGCCATGCATCCCGTCAAAAAAGTGGGTGTTGGAAAAAACATGATCGCCGGTCTGCACGGTGCCATAGTAGGTTGCCGGACGAAATTGTCCTCCCGACCATACTTCAACACCGGCACCTTCACCCTGAAAAGCCAGGCCGTTCGAAACGGTTAACCGGTTTGCCTGCCCGAAAAAATCTGCCGCCGGTTCGTTTTCAAAGTCAGGCTGGGCTGCCCCTTCTGCAGTTTCCTGCCAGCTGTAATCATTCGGGGCAGACACATACTGGGCAGCCGTTGCCCGGGCAACTGGACGGACTTCCAGAACGGAAACTGCTACCGAATTCGCATCGGGCAAGTCCTGCCCATCAGGTGTTTTTGCCACGTGAACCAGTGCCTGCCCGGAGGCGCCTGCCGTGGTCGTTGCCTGACTTTCCACCCGGGACCAGGCTTCGGAGATCCGGTCGCGAACGACGAAGCCCGTTTCCTGGCCATGCGAAATTGCCGCCGCGACCGCCACGGAACCGGCCACAGTCCACAAAAACATCGTTTGGTAACGCGACTGGAACATTTTTTCGTCTCATCCTGAATCTGGTTTTGGGCTGTCCCCGGTGCGAAAGGAACAGGCGGCGTAACCGTCCTGTCACACAGAATGAATCGAATGCCTACAGATGGAAAATTG
>JBGSVU010000178.1:0-6371 GCA_041752775.1 Pirellulaceae bacterium
ATCAGTGCATTGTTGGAGAAAAAGGCCGCCCCCCAAGAGTTTCCATTCATCGGGACGCTGACCGTGACCGTGACATCGTCGGTGCTGGAGTCGATGGTGGTGGGCGTCACGGCCACCGACCAGTTCGTGGCACCGACGGCATCCATCATCGACTGGACCACGGGACTGGCTTCGCTGCCGACACCGCCGGGAACCTTGATCGCGCGGGCGGCCTGATAGGCCGCTTCGCTGACCGACTGGCGCAACATGTAAATCCGTGAAAACTCGAACATGAACAAAATGAACATCAACAGCAGGGGCAGGCAAAGTGCCATTTCCACTGTGACCACACCTGCCGGATGGGGCTTCCGAAAACTGCGGCGACGAACTGTTTTTGAAAAAGGCATGGGAATCCGGCCAGGTTATTCAGTGATCAAAACAGGAAGGGTGTCGGCAATTTTGTTAAAGGCCTGAATCAGCTGGGTGTTGTTGGCCGCACTCAGGGACAACCCGCCGCCGATCGAAGCGATGTCGTCCATGGTGGTGACCGAAGCCGCCTGGGAAAAGGCCACCGCGTGCATGGTGATTCCGTGGGACGCCGCGTAATTGGCCGCGTCGAGGTAGGGCCGCCCTGTGTTCTCTTCGCCGTCGGTCAGCACAATCATGACCTTGGCCGCGCCCGGCCGGTGTTGCGTACTGAAACGGAACAGATCCGTCGCGAGGTAAATACCTTCGCCAATCGCGGTCATGCCCTGGGGTGAAATATTGGACATGTCGTTTTCGATTAGCGCATAGTTCGGTGTGAAATCGCTCAGGTATTCGGCGCTGCTGCTGAAAACAACGGCACCGACCCGCTCGACGGAATAGGTTGCCCGCAACTTGTTGAAAAAGCTTCCGGTCGCGAGCATCAGCCCGTTCCAGCGGGCGTTGCCTGGAATCGGAGGTGGATCACCGACCGCCCATTCCCCCGGACTCCACATCCCGTCTCCATCGAGGTCCGCCGCCATGGGGTGGTTGTACACCGTTTCCAGGGGATCAAAACTCATCGATCCGCTGCGGTCGATCACCAGGCACAAATCGAGGTTGGTTGCCGTCGCGGATGCGAACTGGACGGGCTGAAAGGAAGTCGTTCCAAGCAGGTTGCCCATGAACAGATTGACTGGGCCGGTGACGGAGTTGTCATCGCGATGGGCCCTGACCCGTGCGGTATTCAGTGGCGAGGCATTGGCGACGAACGTGTAGCGCGACGTTTCCGTCGAGCGGTCACTTTTGCCAAACACGATGTCGCCGGGATTCAGCACCAGCGGCTGGCCGGCAACGCAGTTCTCGGCAGCAATTTCCGCAGCCTTGTCAAAGGCCAGCGTCGCATCGCCGCTGCGGGCCAGTTCACGGGCCCCCGCGCGAGCCGCGGCATCGGTAGCCGTCACCAATTCGGACTTGGTCAGCTGCATGTAACAGATGTTGATCGCCAGGGCGCTGAGCATGAACAGGACCAGCAAAAAGACGGCGACCAGCACAATGATCGCACCGCGGCGCTGACGATAAATCCGCGAATTCCGTTGTTTTGACAGCATGAGTCTGGCTCGAACCCGCAGCATGAAGGTTGGATAAAAGGGAACAGCAATGAAAAAAGGGCAGGTCATTTACAGGGACCGATGCGTTGCAGGATCAGTCAAGGTCTTTCATGAAAACGGCTTTGGCCGACGTCGATGCATTTCCGAACAGGCCGCTGAAGACCACGCTGTTCGGAGCCAGGTTCGCGGTGGCCGATACCGCAACTGGGGTACCGGCCGGCGCCGAAGTGAAATTGGACGGGGCGATTGTGACCGTGGCTCCCGTGACGCCGCGATCGAGAAAAACCTGGGCCATTGCCGCCTGGACTTCGGCCGTTGTGGCGCCGGGAACCAGCGTGATGATGGCGCTCTCATAAGTCGCCACCGTCAGGGACTGCTTCAGTTTGATCATGTTGCAGATCTCAAGTGTGCCGAAAATCAACAGCATCAGGACGGGCAAAGCGATCGCCAGTTCAACGACGACGACTCCCTGACGCGCCTTTCTGTTTTTCTTCATGAATCCACTGCGAACCTGAAATTCTGGAATGGGCTGACCCGTCGATCGACAAATCAGCGGCAAACGGCAACGGCCGGGTGCCGAATTCATGGCAAATCTAGGTTCTGTTGCCAGCGCCGGATTCAGAAGATTGAATTGCCGGGAGGTTTTCCAGTCCCCGTCCGCATCAAAACACGAGAACACGGAAAAATCAGGACCGGCCCACATTCCGGAACAGGCAGAAAAGCCGGTACAGGCTGTGCGTTCCCCAAAAAGAAAAACAGACTGGCTGCCGATTCCCGGCGGGAGTTTCCAGCTGGCGAAACTGAATTCGCGAGCCGGCGACCCCTGCCAATCCAGCAGCCCCGGCACTGGGCGAACCGGGATGTCGCACCAATGCCCTGGCCTGGAAAAAAGCTGCGGATTCACCCGCATCCATTCTGGTCAACACCCAGAATGTCAGTTGACCATATCTTTCAGTCCCTTGAGCGGACGAATACGAACCGTGCGGCTGGCAGGGCGAGCTTCGGCCCACACCATCTCGTTGGTGCCGGGTTTGCGGACTTCGCGACGGGGCAAAGCCGGTTTTTCCTTGACCACGATTTTGCAAAGCCCCGGAATTGTGAACATGCCGGGCCCGTCGGCGTTGCCAATGTTTTTCTGGATTTCAGAGGACAATGCGTCCAGAACGGCGGTTACGTCCTTTTTGTTGACCCCGGTCGATTCCGAGATACTGTTCAGAATCTCGGTCTTGCTGGGGGCCTTGGGTGCAGGTTGTTTGCCCATTTATCTACGCTCCTGTGGTAATTTGGAAACTGAAAATCTGGTTTCAGACGATTCAGACAAGGTCGCGAAAAACGCGAGTATTCCTTCAATTGAACCCTAAGGACGGGGCATAACGAAGGGGGGAAACCCGGAAAAGTCCGATTTTTTGCCCAAATTCGGCGATTTCGCCTCCCCTCGCCCACCAAGACTGCCCTTTTTACCAATTTTTCATGACAATCCGTTCTCATCAACTCGATCCTCCCCAGCCAGCTGACCGCGACTGGATGGAAAAAGCGGCCAAAATAGCCCTTCTGGGCGAAGGCTCGGTTGAGCCAAACCCCATGGTCGGATGCCTGCTGATTCGAGACCCCCAGAAAGCCCCTGCAGAAGCGGAACCGGCCGCTCCAATCGTCGCGAGCGGTTTTCACCAGCGCTTTGGCGGCCCGCATGCGGAAGTCGTCGCACTTTCGCAACTGGCGGGCCACAGGTTTTTCAGCGACACCACGTTGTACGTGACCCTGGAACCCTGTTCACATCATGGGAAAACGCCTCCCTGCGCCGATTTTCTCGTCGAAAAAGGAATCCACCGGGTCGTGGTCGGCTGTGTCGATCCCAATCCGCTGGTTGCCGGCCGCGGGATCGAAAAACTGATCTCGGCCGGGATCAAAGTGACCGTGCTGGACGATTTTGAAGAAACGCAGGAATTGATTCGGCCTTTTTCCAAACTGATACGGGCCAAACGCCCCTGGATCATCGCCAAATGGGCCATGTCAATGGACGGAAAAACCGCGACCTGCGGCGGAATCAGTCAGTGGATCAGCGGACCAGAATCGCGGGAACTGGTCCACCAAACCCGCGGCCGAGTCGATGCGATTCTGACCGGAATCGGCACAGTTTTGGCCGATGACCCGCTGTTGACCGCCCGACCGGCGGACGGCGTCACGGTCCGGCGGCGGGCCGTTCGTGTGATTTGTGATTCGGGATGCCGCTTGCCTGCCGATTCAAAACTGGCGCAGACGGCGACGGACATTCCGGTTCTGCTGTCGGTGGGCCCGGTCCACGACCGGACGAATCGGCAGCGGCTGGAGGGCCTGGGCGTTGAAATACTGGAATGGCCCTTTGCTGATCCAGCCCAGCGGCTGGGCGCTCTGCTCGATGAACTGGGGCAGCGGCAAATGACCAATGTCCTGGTGGAATCGGGCGGTGGGGTGACCGGCAGCCTGGCGGACCTCGACGAAATCGACGAATTGCACTGTTACATCGCGCCGGTTGTGCTGGGCGGAGTGCATGCTCCTGGGCCTGTGGGCGGAATCGGCCGAAGTAAAATGGATGCGCGGATCGAATTTGATTTTCAGCCGCCGCGGGTTCTGGGTAGGGATGTTTTTCTGGTTGGCAGAAAATTGAATGCGGGGAATCGGCCATGTCCGGCGAAAAGTGGGAACAGCGACTGAACGAAGCCCTCGGCTACATTCGCAACCAGCGCCAGCAGATTGAACAGTTGCGGACCCGCGTGACCAGGCTGGAATCGGCACTGGACCATTGCCTCGGCAACGATGACGGTACCTGGCTGTGGAAAAACAGGGTCGAACGGATGGACCCGCTGGTCCCGATTTTTGACTCGCTGCGCGCCGGGTTCCATTTGGCCCGATATGAATTCGCGGCCGGCTATGCGCGTGAACGCGATGTGGCGGACGTCGCCTGCGGCACGGGTTACGGATGCCGCACGATGGCAGAAAAAGGAAAGTCCCGATCAGTCCACGGTTTTGACATCTGTTCCGACGCCGTGGGGTATGCCAGTCGCCGCTATGCGGACGAACATGTCCGTTTCTCGGTGGCCCCGGCCGACCGCCTGCCAGTGCCAGACAGTTCTTTTGACCTGGTGACCTCCTTTGAAACGATTGAGCATGTCGCCAACGAGAACGAGGTCGTCGGCGAGTTTGCCAGGGTGTTGAGGATTGGCGGCATGCTGATTTGTTCGACCCCCAACCAGTGGCCCCTGTCGATCGCGCCGTTCCACACGCGGGAGTACGATTGCGACTCATTCCGTGAACTGCTGGCGCAGCATTTTGAGGTCACGGCCATGTACAACCAGAATTCTGGTACGGACTGGATTTACAATCGCAACCAGCCCGCGGGTGTGGTTCCCACGACGGCAGACAACTGCGGCAGCGCCGAGTGCTTCATTGCGGTTTGCGAACGAACCCGCTGAGGCCTTGTCCGCAACCGCAAAACCTCACCGCGCTGGTGCGCGAGGGATGGCATCCGTCAGGGACGCTGGCTGGTGGCAAGAAACGGGGCATGCGGGTTGATGGACTGGGCCAGTTGCATCCACTCGTCGGCCAGTTCCGGGTCTGCTCCGGCGCGGGCAATTCTGGCGGCGTGGTAGTAGAGTGAAGCGTCGCGCGTGCCGAGGCTGATGGCGATGCGGGCGTGCCGGAGTGCGGCGCCGGTTTGGCCATTTTTGTGCAGGGCCCAGGCCAGTGTGTCATGGGCGAAAATATCCTGCCGGGACTCCATGTCTTTCTGCGCCAGTTCCAGGGCCTGTTCGGGATTGCGGTCGTGGTTCAGCAGAAACAGGGCCCGGTCGCGAAAATGGGCGGTTCCGGACGTGGCCAGATCCCGCTGCATCATCCGGTCGGCATTGTCCAGCCACTCAATGGATTCTTTGGTCAGCCCCATCTGTTTCAGCAAATCGGCATAGAGCGCCATGGTCGCGGGCGAGTTGTCCAGCTCGATGGAATGTTCGTAAAGTCGCTTGGCCGAGGCCAGTTCCTTTTTCGCAATTCGGACCCGCGCCAGTCCGTTGACCAGTTTGCTGTCGGTGGGGTTGCGCCCCCGGCCCCGCGCGAAATATTTTTCTGCGAGGTCCAGCTGTCCCTGGTCGAGGTGCAGGATACCCAGTCGATATTCGTACCAGGCAGTGGTTTGAGCCCGTTCTTCGTGGCGGACGGATTCGGCGAGAGCCTCCCCGACCAGCTGGATGGCCTGGTCCGGTTGGCCGCGGAGTTCTGCCAGCCGGGCGAGCCGTGCCAGCATGCCCGGCGTCCGGACTGTTTTGGCGATTTGGTCGAACAGTTTCCCGGCTTCGTCAACCTGTCCCAGTTCCAGCAGCGCATCGCCTTTCGCGGAAAGCAAAAACAGATCGTCCGGCGTGTCCTGCAGAGCGGTGTCGGCGAGATCGACGGCTTCACGGAATTTGTGCTGGGACACCATTGCAGAAACCAGCCAGGCCTGGGCACCGCGGTTTGATGGAGCGATGGCGAGCGCCTGCCGCAAGAGTTTTTCGGCTTTCTCCAGCCTGGCGTGGCTGCTCTGCTCGCGTCCCTCGCGCAGGTGCAACTGCGCGGCGACAATCATACTCAGATGGTCACGCGGGTTCAGCCGGATTCTGGATTCGAAAATCTGGAGGGCTTTGGCCGTGGGCATGTAGACATCAAATTCCCGCGACGAACTGTCGTCGGTGCCGCGGGTATCAATCGTTGACAAATCAATACCGTTGGCGGTCGCATCAAAACCGGAGGGTTCGATCGACCGGCCAACCGTCTGCGGCACCTGACAGGCCACGGTGGCAGCCGCAT
>JBGSVU010000179.1:0-12372 GCA_041752775.1 Pirellulaceae bacterium
AACCGGTCCAGTCCAGTGATTTGGCCAGTATCGAACGGTTGATCAACAAGTCGCTGGAGCCCGATCCGCTGCAGGCCTGGGTCGATGGAACGACAGAGGAAGAAACGGGTATCAAACCTGTCGACTCGGCCAAAAAAGGGGCACGCGGTCAACGCTACCGCAAGGCGCTGTAGCGCGACGGGCCGGGCGCAGTTGACTGGGTGCAGTTGACTGGGCGCTATCGAGGCGGGATGAAACCGGACCTGAGGCCACCGGTTCTACGACGCCTTCCGCTGGCTGTTGGCTCCGACGTCCAGCCGGCAAACAAAATGGAGCGAGCGTCCAAACAGCAGATCGCCTGGCATCCCGTACAGGCCCAGATTTGCGTTCCACTGGTCGATCTTCATGCCATTTTTGGCGAACAGGTTCTGCCACTCTTTCAGTGACAGGTAATTGTACGGCAAACGAACGCCGTGGTGACTGTTTCCGACCCAGTCCATAAACCTGAGCGTGGGTCCGGCGAGAAATCCGTTTCGCGTGTGGTCTTTCAGCACGATCCAGCGGCGTGCCACCCGCTGGGCTTCCCGCAACATGATCTCCGGGTCGTCGGTGTGGTGCAACACGTCCACCATCATCACGCAATCGACGCTGTTGTCATCAGCGGGAATTTGCACGCCGTCGAACTGGCGGACGGGAATGTGGGTTTCAGGCCGGACCAGCACGTCGATTCCTTCGATCGTCGCGTCGGGCAAACTCTGCGCGATCATGCCGCTCAACTGGCCGTCGCCACAACCCACATCCAGGATGGAATGGCATCCTGCCAGCATGCCGGACAGGTGCTGGTGCAAAACGGTAATCCGCCGGTTGAAAACCAGTTTGTCATGCAGCGGTCGAATCAGACTCATGGGGTTGCCCCTGGGCAAAATGCGGGTTTCCGGATCGGGAAGTTTCCATTCGGTTACCCTAACGACTTCCGCCAATTTGAAACAGCCCAAACCACCACCAAAACCTGGCTGTTTCCGGCTTTTGGCCGCAAAAAAACAGCGTCGGCCTCCGTGGCGCTGCCTTGTCAGGCGGTTTGCGTTAAGTTCATGGGTCGCCTGTATTTCCGGACCCCTGACGACTGGCATGAGTCGCGCCAATCACAATACGTACCCGCCCTGGTCACCGCGCATCTGGAATGGCATGCGGGTTACGGACTGGTTTCGCCTGCTTGCGTCGGGTGGGTTCCGGATTCATCCAATGCGTTACGGCATGACGTTCATGGTCAGCGGATGCTCGCTGTTCAATTCCGTCGCTGCGGCCTGGCAGAACCTGGCGCTGCGCCGCCGCATTCTCGCAACGGAACTGGTCCAGCCTCCCGTGTTCATCGTCGGGCACTGGCGCAGCGGCACGACCCTGATGCATGAACTGTTCAGCCTGGATGATGGATGGGCCAGTCCCGACAATTACGATGCCTTTGTCCCGCACCATGCGCTGGCGACCGGGTGGATATTCAAGGGGTTTGTCAACAGTCTGTTGCCCCGGCAGCGCCCCATGGACAGTATGGAACTGCGGGCCGGTGCACCGCAGGAGGACGATTTTGCACTGGTCAGCCTCGGTGCGCCCACGCCCTACCACGACATCGCGTTTTGCCGGGACCGCCATCACCCCAGCCCGCTGCTGGCTCTCGACCAGGCCGGTGCCGACGTTCAGGAACAGACCCGCGTGGCCCTCGATTTTTTTTTCCGGATGCTGACCCGGATGTATGGAACCCGCCTGGTGTTGAAATCACCACCGCATACCGGTCGTGTGGCGCTGCTGGCCCAATGGTTTCCCGGGGCGAAATTTGTCCATATGGCGCGAAACCCGCTGGCGATCGTGCCCTCGACCATGAAGCTGTGGCGCGCGCTGGACGAAACCCAGGGTCTTCAACGACCCCGCTACGACGACCGTCAATTGCTGGAGTACATTAACGCTGCTTACGAATTGATGTACGGTGCCTGGTTTCGCCAGCGCAGTGCCGTCCCGGCCGGGCAGATCTGTGAAGTCCGTTTCGAAAACCTGGTCGAAAAACCGCGGCAGACGATCGAGCAAGTTTTCAAAATGTTGCAACTTGATCCGTCCGAACGGTTCCTGACGGCCGTACAAACCTATTTTGACCAGCGCACTCATCACCGGACGGGAAACGCCACCGAGGACCCGTCCCTCAGCCACGCGATTGGGACGGTATGGAGTCGCTATAGGACCCACTTTGGATACTCATCACAAACAGGGGATGGTGGCTGACCTGAAATCCCGATTGATCCGGGTTGGGAAACGCATCGACGGCCAATCTGAAACTGCACTCAACAACTGAAAATTGACAACACTAGGGCCCCGTGTTCACGCTTTCAATCCCGTCCACGGCCGTGCCACCGGAAACAAAGCGACCCTGACGCGCTCCCGGGGAGGCGTCCTGGCGGGCTTCTTCGCGGACTTCCTGATCGGTCATCATCTGTCGCCGGTACCATAATTGCCGCTGCACGAACCAGTCCAGCAATCCACTGACGCAAACCAGCCCGGCAAAGAACCCGCCGGCCAGGCATGTCAGCCGCAGGAGATTGCGAGTTGTTTGCGAAAAATCTCCGCTGACCACCGCCAGCAACCAGTCCATGCGCTGCCAGCAAAACAGCACGCCGACGATCAGGACACCCACCATTGCCAGCAGCTGCCCTGCGACGCCAGCCATTTTCTGCCGGCTGATCATCGATCGCAACGCCGATCCGGGGCGCAGTACGGGGGATTCTGACATCGGCCGGGGCGCCAGACGCCAGCCGGTTTGGGCGAGACTGGTTATCAGTGCAACCAGAAACGACAGTCCCAGAAACAGGACCGCTGTCCCACCCACCGGCACAACCAGACCCAAAAGTGCGTCCCGCAACCGGTCGGCCACCAATAGCGGAACTCCGCCGCCGGACTGAGCGAGCATCCACCATTGTCGTGTCCATTCGTTCAGCGAATCGCCCAGAAGCGGAACCAGCCAAACCGCAGCGGCGATCACCACCGAAATCTGAGCTGCTGCCACCAGTTGTGCACTGCGCGCCACATCACCGCGCTGACGCGCTTTGTTCAGTTTGGCGGGTGACGGGGAATGCCTCGCTTCGTTCACTCGGACCTCACCGGTTGATGATCGAACTCATGGCAGGGGTTTCGACCGGGGCCTGGCCGGCAGCCGCAATCAGCCTTTGCTGCAACAGATTCATCCACGATTCCAGATCGTCCATCCAGATCCAGACACCGCCGCACACGGTCACGAGAACAGCCAGCCAGAACGCAGCCAGGCCCGCATCCATCCCCAGCTGCAGACATCCGGCCTGGGGCAGAACACGAACCAGAATCGTGACACCCAGCATGGCTATCCACAGTGCCGCGACCGCCGGGGCCACACCGCGCAGCGTCAGCCAGAAACTGTGCGTCAGCAATTCCGTAACAAAGGCGATCTGGGCGCCGGCTGCCATCGTGGTCCCCGGCGGCAACGTCTGCAAGGTTCCCGCCAGTGCACCCAGCATCAACTCGGGACCGCGCATCAGGACGAATACCACCAGCGAGACCATCCAGACCAGCTGGGTCACCGGACTGGAAGCTTCGCTATCGGAAATCGGCCAGCTGATGCCTGACATTTGCGAAAGGATCTGTCCGGCCATCGTCGCCGCGCCGACCAGCACGGACACCCCGAGCCCCAGCATCAACCCGGTCATCAACTCCGAGAGGCCCCGGCTGAACAGCTCGCCTCCATCCAGCACGGTCGCACCGGCCAGCGCATGACTGTTGACGGCCAAAGGCGCCAGGGCCAGCGACACCAGAACAGCCGTCACCGCGCGAATCCACCACGGGATTCGATGATTGCCCAGCAGGGGTGCGATCCAGACAAAAGTCGAGACGCGAATCGCAGCGAGCAGAGTCAGTTGCCAGGCCATGCGACGTGCCCACTTTCTGAAGCGGTCCGAACTGGCCGTTGCTCCCGCGATTCTTCACCCGGTCCGGTTTCAGGGGAATGTGCGCCGGGCCGCCAGCTGTCCGTTCCGGCCGCCGGTCCCTGCATCAGCATGGGCCGCGAAAAATACTCGCGACTGAAATCGACCAGCCGGTCCGACATCCACGGTAACGCGAGGAACAACACCATCACCATCACCACCACGCGCGGCACAAAGCCGGCAATTTGGTCGTGCACCTGAAACAGCGACTGGACCAGTCCCGCCAGAATGCCGGCGACCAGTCCCGCCAGCAACACCGGGCCCACACTGCCCAGCGCCATCATCAGCGACTCGCGACAAAGATCGATTGCATCCTGAGCTTGCATTTTTTTTCTTCAACCGACGAATCGTAAATCAACAGACTGGCCGTTCAAACCGCGACGCTTTGAAAACTGTTCAGCAACATCCCCGTCACCAGATTCCATCCGTCGGCCATCACAAACAGAATCAGCTTCAGTGGCAGGCTGATCATCGATGGCGGCAACATCACCATCCCCATCGATACGCCGAGCGTAGAGACGATCAGGTCCAGCACGAGGAACGGCAAAAAAATCTGGAATCCGAGCAAAAAGGCCACTTTCAGTTCACTGACCAGAAACGCGGGCAAGAGCACATTCAGCGGAACGTCATGCGCCGTTTCTGCCGTGACCAGCTCCACCGGACCAGCTGGCGCCGGCAGCGATGCGGAGGCTGGCGTCACCAGGGCATTCTGCGCATGGCGGTTGAAAACATTGATTGCATCGAGGTTGCCACTGGCAACAATCTGGGTCACCATGAATCGCTTCAGCGGCGCGGTTCCTTTCTGACAGACCTGTTCCCAGTCCACCGGCGCATCCGAATTCATGCAGGGATCGATCGCTTCGCGACGAATTTCCTGCCAGACCGGAGTCATGACCAGAATCGTCATGAAAACACTCAGCGCCGCCAGTACCTGGGTCGGCGGCAACTGTTGGGCTCCCAGCGCCTGCCGCAACAGGCTCAGGACGACAATGATCCGGACGTAACTGGTCGTCATCAGCAGAATCGCTGGTGCCAGACTGAGCACTCCCAGGATCAGCGCCGTTTGAATCGCACCGACCGGCAGTCCGTTCTGGGTGACCTGGCCGATCCCGGCAGCCATTTGTTCGACGTACGGATCGCGTCCGGCACTGGTGGGTTCCACCCGCACCGGCTGGTTGGCCTGTGGGAGCGCAGCTTCATCGACCACCGGGCCCTGCAGCCCTTCCGGCTGTTGCGCGGACGCGAAACTGCTGAATGGGCCAGTCGCTACTGCCAGGGCCACGAACAGACAGGCCAGAACCTGGTTGCACAAAACCAAACGGGAAGGTCGCGAAATATTTTTGATTCGAATGATCATGCAGGAACCAGTCAGGCTTCGAACTCGTGGTTGCCGGAAGGGTTGCCGGCCGTCCGCTGCAATGCTGCGACCAGTTGTTCGAGGGCGACCGCAGAGGGACGCGGGGACAATGCGGACCGCTTTCCCGCTCCACCCCGCGTGTTGCATTGCGCGACCAGCGACTCGACTTCGCCCGGATGGGAAATCTCTCCAACGGGTTGGGCGCCTTCCGGGCTGACGATCAACATCAGCAACCGGCCGCCGATCCGCACCAGCTGCAGGCTCTGGCGACTGTTCAGCCGGGCGGAACCGACCAGCTCGAATACCGTGGCGGGTAACCGGCCGTTCCCTTTGGGACCCGCCAGACGAAACAGCCAGACCAGCACAAGGTACCCTGCCACCACAATTCCGAGGCTGCCCAGCATCCGCGTCCAGTTGACGGAACCGGGCTGGGACCCTATCCATTCCCGGATTCCCGCCCACAGTGGGCCTGGATTTTCAGCGACCTGCTCTGCGTCTGCGACATCAATCTGTATCGAGGGTCCGCCGCCATTTTCGATTTCCGCATGGCCGTTCATCGACAGTGCCGGAATCGCCGCAGCCGTGCGCGAGTCCAACGCGGGCGGAATGAAATCCGGTTTCGACACCGAACGATAATCGGCCGGTCGGACCGCATCATCAGCGATGACGACCGGTGTCGCCAATTCGCTGCCGGTATGTTTTTGCCACGGGCTGGCTGATGGCTGGGGAGCTTCCCAAACCATGGCCGGTTCCAGAGCTTCGTTCTGAAACTGGGCACGAACCTGTTGGCAGCAGAGAACTGGCGCTGTCACTGCCAGCACGGCGCCCAACAACAGCCGCGACCGGACCATCGAAGCGTTGCCTGCGATGATTCGGCAAAATCTGTTCTGGACCGGGTTGTGGCTCATCAAATCCGGAAATTATTCCGATAAAAAGACCAGGGCGTTGCAGACTTCCGATTTCTTTGGGCCTTCTGTCCATCATTCGGGCCACCTGATCCTTCAGGTCAGAAAATGGACTGCCCGCGAGGTCTTTCCCAGATTTGGCCCGGCGATTCAAGGGCAGTTCAGCCGGAAGTTCCATGTCCAGGAGATTCCGCGAACCCATCGACCCATTCCGTTACTGTCTCTGCCGGGAGCCACCGACAGGAAACCGGCTGGCCAGCAGGCCCGCGCAGCGAATCAGAACGCCAAAAAACACCGCAAGCGTAAAACCTGTGGCCGCCGGATGGAGATCGGTTCGTACCAGCATCAGACACCAGACCACGAGAAAGACACCGCTGGCAACCGAACCCGCGAAATTGACTTGCGGCCATCCCGCCGTCTGCAGCGCACAGGTCACCACATAACTGATCCCCAACCCGACCATGCCGATCCCCAACATCGCGATCAGGTCACCGTTACCGGCATATTTCTGGCCGAATACACGCGTCACAAACCAGTCGCCACCAACGAACAGCACTGCCGCCAGAACACCCAGCACCAGCACGACAAACACCAGCGATTTCCACGTCAGACTCCAGAGCGCCGGCCAACCCTCCCGGTGATAAGTCTGCGCCGCCCGCGGTCCGAGAAAACTGGCGAATCCCAGCAGAAACGGATTCGCCAGCAGCACCACCGTCATGCACGACTGGAAAATTCCAGCTCGCGATTCGTCCTGAAAATACGTCAGATGCCAGCCAATGTAATAGACCATCAGGATGCTGAAGATGCTTTCTCCCGCAATCCAGCGCCCATAGCTCCAGCTCAAACCGGCAAACACACGCGGCGACGAATTCAGCAGCGGAAAATCCCGCCGGTAACGCGTCGCCCAGACTGCGATGTAAAACAGATTGGCAATCGCGCCCATTCCGAACACGATCCGCGCATCGACCGATCCCTTCCAGACCACCAGGCCCAGCAACAGTGCCAACAGCGCCGACGATGCAATGTCCAGCGCCAGGGTCCCGCGCAACATTCCCCCTGCCAGCAGCCAGCGCCGGGAGAATTCCCGTACCAGCTGAAACGGGCCAAACCAGATCACCGCCGTCATCACCCACAACACGCCACCCGTAAAACCGCCCTGCAAGCCACGCACCCAGACAGTCGCCGCCCAAAACAGCGTCATCCCAATCATCAGCAGCATCTGGACCCACAACGCACCCACAGAAAATCGCCTGCGGTTTTCGTTCGACTGTCGGGGGGAATAAACCGTATAAGGTGTCGTTACGAGCGCCTCCTGCATCCCGACCATCACCATCACCACGCCCATCGCAATGCTGTACAAACCCAGCTGGTCGGGTCCGCCCCAGCGTCCCACCGCGACCTGGGACAACAGGCGGGTGCCGCTGATCACCGCCTGGTCGGACATGATCAGAATCATCGGCAACAGATGCAGATAACGCTGCAGCAACGGGCGCAGCCCAGAAGTTTCACTCATTGCCGGGATTGCCGGCGACGGGGGGCTGGATCGATGCGCGTCGCCTGAAATACTGCCCATCGTTTTCATCAAAAAATTCGGAATCGGCAGCGGGAAACCGCACGCTGGAATTCCAGGTCCGTGAAAAATGGCAAGGTTCGACGGACCGGGACGTCCTTCGAATGACTGATGCAACCCGAAAAAGGACTGACATCTGGACAATCCCCACCAGTTTAGTCACTCGCGGCCAAACCCGCGAACCGGCTCAAATCACCCCGCACAGGCTGCTCAGCGCCAGCAACCGCCGGGTGTTCCACCAGCAACGGGAAGCGTAGTAGACCAGTTGCTCCTCACCCCGGAACCGCTGCTTGAAATGCGTGTGCCCCTGGAAATTGTAGAAGTACCGGTTGATCCAGCCGGCCTGGTGATAATACCGTGTGGTCCAGTGCAACATCCGGTTGGTGCGGAACTGGCGGTTTTCGATCGTGGCCAGGGGTGACAGCCCCAGCCAAACCGCCGGGACGTTTTCTGCCTGAAAGACTTCGATCGCCCGTTTCATGATCGCCGGTTCGGCATATTGCGGCAACTCCGGCATGCGACGTTTCATGCAGGTCACATAGCCGGAGACCTTTCCGTCGCGCCAGAGCGGATCAAAAACCACAAAGGCCTGCAGCTGGTTCGCCGCGTCGTACAGCATGAACCGCCGCACGCCCGGTTCGTCGTCGAGCACGATCGGGCGATTCAGAAAACGGACTTCCTTGCGTTTGACCGTACGGGTTTGCCGCCACGATTCGCTGACATGTTCGACCTGTTCCGGGTCGTCGGAAAAACTCCCTTCGCGAATTGCGTATCCCCGACGACTCATCCAGTTGTCGGCGTAACGCAACCACTCCCGCTGCTTGCCGGCAAAGGTGAAATTCTCCAGGTCCAGTTTCGTGTCGACACCGATTTCGTTGATGCGATACCGCAGGCTTTCGAGCACCCGCGCTGTATTGGCAGAACAGTGAACAAAAGTCGCACGGGGGTGTGTTTGCAGAAACTCACCCACCACGTCCGCCCGGTCCGCGTCAGAACAAACCGGGTCACCGAGCACAAATGTCAGGCCCCAGCGCTGGCGATAGGCGATGTAGCCCCGTTGATCCCCAAAATACTGAAGCAGCGGCTGGGTCGCGGTGTTGTAGGCCAGTGAAAAGTCGCCGTGTTTCCTGAGCAGTTCAAACCGTTTGGCCAGGGGGATTTCGGCGGCACTTTCCGCCGCAACGGCCAGGTTTTCCGACCACCGCGACGGACTGGGCCGGTTCAGCCGTTCGCCCTTGCGTCCGCGCCTGGGCACAATCCGTCCGATCCAACCGCGTCCCGCGCTCTCTTTTCCGGCATCAACCAGCGACATTGAAGGCTCTTCAGTGAAAAAACACGCGAAGGCATCCCGGCCAACGCGTCTTGGCCATCTGGTTTACCAGCCTTTCCCGGTTTGCTCAATACAGTCCAACGCCAATCAATCGGTGCTAGCTTGGCCATGTGGCAGTAGGCGACAACACTTCAAGCCGTCGCAGGACTTTTCCACGGTCGCTTCATGAATTGAGGTGCCCGTTTTTTCGGCCCCATTCAATCCAGCCGCAAGCCGTGGCTTCGATATCGCCGGACTGTTCGCTGGTAACGGGATTCTCGCCAGTGATTGCTTCGAGTGCCCAGAACCAGTGGTCTGTTTCTCTTTTCAGTTCCGTCAAAATCAGAGGGACTGCCTCTGGCCCAATCCCGGTGATTTGTTGATAAGCAAAGTCCAGAGCGATCTGTGCTGTGTTGGACAGATGACGGGTTCTGGATTTCCACTTGTCCCTGAACCTTGTCGTTTCCATCGACGAACCCGGACGCGACTTCAGCTCTCGCAGCGTCTGTCCATGCCACCTTGTATTTCACCTGGGTCCCAACGAGCGAAGGTGGGAAACGACTTCCTCGGTGGTGTACCTTTCTCCGTTTTCTTCGACTCGCATCCTGGCGAGGCGCACGTCTTCGTCACTTGGTGGCCGAACAACCGTACCGAGCATTTTTCCGTTTTCGTCCACGATTACCACATTCCCTGTCGATTCCACCAACAACCTGGCTTGATCGGCGTTAACTACAACCTGAACCATCATGTTTCTCCTGTTTGGGTTACTCCATTGTAGACCGGTCTCGCACCCTCAACAATTCGTTTTGCAACTGTATTTGGTTCCACAGTACGTCCTGTGTTAAATTGCGAACAACAGGATTACTCAATCCTCCGCCGGGCTTCCGTCGCCGCACATCATGACGATGCGGGGGGTGAACTGGCCGAGGACATCGACCAGGTCTGATTGCGCCGCCATCACTTCGCGGATATCTTTGTACACGCCAGGGACTTCGTCGATTCCGCCTGCCAACAAACGGACTTTCCGCTCGCGGAGGTGGTCGCTCCAGTCGTTCCAGCGATACATTTTCCTGGCCGCCGTCCGCGACATGCGACGACCCGCTCCGTGCGACGCCGAATTCAAACTGCGCGATTCTCCTTTTCCCCGCACGATGTAACACGAATCGGCCATGTTGCCGGGGATGATCCCCAAATCTCCCGCGCCAGCCGGAGTCGCACCTTTGCGATGCACATACAGCTCGCGGCCGCCGTGGTTTTCCAGCCAGGCAAAGTTGTGATGGTTTTCGATCGAAGCCACCGCAGTCGCTCCCGCCAAACGCAGGACGTTGCGGTGGATGATCTCGTGATTGGCCGAAGCATACCGGCCCATCAGGTTCATCGCCGCCCAATACTCCTGACCCTCTTCGGAGTCCATATCCAGCCATGCCAGATGCCGCAAATGGGCATCGTCGCGAATGAAGGACGGAGCTTTCTTCCGCGCGATGTCGGTGTAACGCTGACAGACGCGGGCACCAGCCCCGCGGCTGCCGCTATGGCTGAGCAATCCCACGTACCGCGCCACGGGGGCCCCGGCCGCCGGGTCGGAAACATCGACCAGCCCCCATTCCACGAAATGGTTGCCGCTGCCGCTGGTCCCCAGCTGTTTCCAGGCCCGGTCGCGCATCTCACGGGTCGCTGCGGTGATCGCCCAGTCCTCGTCCATCACGGCGTGCTGTTGCGGATCGCGATATTCGCGCCCGGTTCCAAAAATGGTTCCTTTTTCCAGCGCCCGGTCCAGTTTCTGACAGGGGCCCGATTCGTTGAGTTCCAGCAAACCCGGATCGATGTCGGTGATAGTCAATTTGACACGACAGGCGATATCAACGCCGACTCCGTAGGGAACAACAGCGTTCTCGCAGGCCAATACGCCGCCGATCGGCAATCCGTATCCGACGTGGGCGTCGGGCATCAGCGCAGCGGCGCGCGAGATCGGCAACCGGCAGGCGTTCTGCATCTGCTGGTGGGCGTTTGGGTCCAGATGGTCTCCCCAGGAAAGGTAACCAATGGGTTCGGCAGTTTTTCGTGAACCCACTTCAATCACGCTCTCGGCCAGGCGGCCCCAAACAGCGTCGGCAACGAACGTCTGTGGCGACTGCAGAATTTGCGGAATTACCTGTTTGGGTTTTTCTTTCGCCTCCGCAGCCAGTTGCACGCAGTGAATCGCTTCGCCAACGCAGTCGGGAGGAACGCCCAGCTGAAGCAGTTTTTTCTTGTTCATTGAAAATCGTCTCTTGAAACAGGAATGTCGCGTCAAAGCAGCCCGATGGTCAAAGTAGCCCGGTGGTCCTCCACCGAGGAAGGGCATGACAAAGAGAATGGGAAAACAAAAATCACGGTGGGGGAACACCGTTCTACTTTGGTACTTCTGTGGACCCGATGCACGGGGGACAGGTTCACCGGTCCAATCCGTGTCGATAAATTCTACTTGATCCGCGTCGGCTCCAGCCGTTCGTCCATCAAATCCAGCCGGTACATAATCTGGTTGTAATCGTAACGCGGCGTCGGATGCCTGGCTGCGGAAAATGTTTGCGTGTAGGTCCCTTCAAAAAAAACATAACGGCCATCCTGCTGGTTCAGCATCGGGTGCAATCTCGGGTTGTAGAAACTGTATTGGGCATGGCTCACGATTTTGACGGCACGGCTCCACGGACCGGTCAATTCACTGGCTTCGCAATAATACAGTTCGCCCAGTACCGATTCGGTCGCGCCGACTTCCAGCCCGATCATGATCCAGCGATTGCGGTGTTCATTCCAGGCTACCGATGCAGTGTGCAGAACGACCGGCTGGTTTCTGCCGGCAACCTGCAACACGACCGCCCGCTCCTCCGGCTGCAAGGTCCCGTCGGCGACCAATTTTTCCTCCATTTCACGCGTCGGCCGGATCGTGTTCCTGCGCCAGGCCCAAACCAGTTTTTCCGAATCGTCACGATCCAGCTGGAAATCGTCGGGTTGGCTGCCATTGGTGAAACAGGTCCACGATTCGTACTGTTGCAAATCGAGGAGCGAATCGGGAGTCGCCCGAACACGAACGTGCGGCAGTGGGTGACAGAAATAAACGTACTCCACCCCATCATCGACATGGGACAGCGAGTGACCCATGGGAAACGCTGGGGCATCGGGAGCGAATTCAACCCGCTTTTCAAACAGGCCCTGTTTCGCATTCCACTCGACGATTCCCCGCTCGTACGCCCGCATGTTCTGTTCGACTTTGGCATAGC